>NZ_JBEXTZ010000055.1:0-54672 GCF_040614195.1 Amycolatopsis sp. NPDC006125 | reverse complement strand
GAGCCAGGGCCGCAAGGTTGGCATGGTCGGCCGCCGGTTGGCGGCCTGGGTTGCGGCCCTGGCTCAAGGTGATCGTTGCGTGTCAGGCGACGGGATGACCACCCAGCTCGGGTTGGGTGCAAAGATCAAAAGAAGAAGGGCGGCCGCTAACGCGACCGCCCTTCTTCTTTTCTGCCTTTTAGTGCTTGGGGGCGGAGCCAGCCTGGTCGGCCAGCATGCGCAGCCCCGAGGTGAGGCCGCCGATGAGGTCGCCCTCCTTGAAGGACGCCACCATGCTCATCACGGCGAGCTTGGCGCCGCGGTCGGGGAGACGGCGGATCGCGTCGGAGCCCGTCACGATCTCCACCACACGCTCGCCGGGCGAGACGGCGATCAGCACGGCGTTCGCGGAGTCTGGTTCGATCCTCGCGTGCAGCTCCTCGGCGCGGGCGCGGCTCTCGGAGCCCAGCTCGCCCAGGTACACGCTGAAGTCGAGCCCGGTCTCCCGGCTCGCGAGCGTCAGCGCCTCGTCCAGACGGGCCAACTGGACGGTGCTGAATGGGCTGGATGGAGCAGCGGGCTCGTACATCCGGGCCACCGAGCGGCGACCGGTCGCGGTAATCGCGACCCCGATCTCCAGCTCCTCGTCCGATCCTGGCTGTCGGGTCAGCTCACCAGCTGCCACGGGCTCCTCCTGCCGCCGTCACGCGCGCGTTCCCGCTCGCGTCCCTGTTCTCCACCGGTTCGCCGGAGTGCGTGTCGTGCACGGTCCCGATACCTTCCGGGTTGCCGCTCCACCACATCGGCGGGTACTCCCAGGCCTGGCCGGGCCGGTAGCGCGGCGTGCCGGTCAGCTTCGACCGCAGGGTGAGCACGCTGATCACCCCGTAGATCGCGGCCGGGATCAGCGCGAAGATCAGGATCGTCTCTCCGATGTTCACGCCAGAAGAGTAGCCCGACGAGCCCAAGCCCGCCGAAGCCGGTCACGACCGCTCGTCGCGTGGGGGCCGCCGTCCGCCGAGCGTCGCGACCGCGTTGGGGCGATGGGCTGAAGAGCGGTCGGACGAAAGGTTGCAACTCAACGTACAGCCGGCCGCACCGGGCGCGATTGCCTTGTCCGGTGGCCCAGTTCCTCGTAGCTTTTTCACCTGTACGGGCCTTGCGCCCCGCTCCCCTTCCCAATGAGTAACGCACAGGTCCCTGGAGGACAGATCATGCACCTGCTCCGTACCCTCGCTCAGACCAACGATGACCACGCTGCGTCACTGATCGACGCATCCAACGGCTGCACCACGCGGGGCACGCGTGTGACGCGCGGCACACGGGTGACGGCCGGTACTCGAGTCACCCGCGGCACCCGGGTCACCAGGGGGACCCGCGTGACCGCCGGCACCCGCGTGACCCGTGGCACGCGAGTCACCCGCGGCACCCGAGTCACGATGGGCACCCGCGTCACGCGTGGCACTCGCGTCACGATGGGCACCCGGGTCACCCGCGGCACGCGAGTCACCGCGGCCTGAGACGCAGTCCCTCCCCGAACTGAACCGAACCACCACCGAGACGAAGACGTCGGAACGCCCCGGCTCACCACCACAGCCGGGGCGCCGGTGCGTCCCCTGTCAGGCCGCCACGCCGAGGTAGGGCTTCCACAGCGGGTCCGCGTCCCCGGAGTGCACCAGCAGCCGCCAGTGCGGGCCCCGCGGCGCCGTCGGCACCACGCGCAGCTGCCAGCCCAGGTCCTCCAGCAGCCGGTCGGCCTTGCGGTGGTTGCACTTCGCGCAACACGCCACGCAGTTCTGCCAGCTGTGCGGCCCACCCTTGCTGCGCGGCAGCACGTGGTCGATCGTTTCGGCCCGCCCGCCGCAGTACGCGCACTTGTAGCGGTCCCGGTGCATCAGCCCGGCCCGCGTCAGCGGCACCTGCGCCCGGTAGGGCACCCGCACGTACGTGGACAACCGGATCACCGACGGCACGGGCAGCGACAACGTCGCGGCGTGCAACGTCAGGCCTCCCGGATCGCCGTGCACGACCTCCGCCTTCCCGCACATCACCAGCACCACGGCCCGCCGCAGCGGGAGCGCAGTGAGCGGCTCGAACGTGGCGTTGAGGAGCAGCACGCGACGCCTGCCCATCGAGAACGCGCCGGGCGTGGCAGGGGCGTTCAGACCGGCCGGATCCCGCCCTCTACGCTGACCCGAGGGTCGGCTCACGCGGCCGCCTCGCGGGGGTGGCCCACTGGGCTGAGGTCCGCCTCCGGGCGGCCCCTGACCCTGGTGAGCACACAGGGCTACCTCCGGCGCCTGCCCGCCCACCGCTTGGTCGGGGGCGCCGAGGGGGATCGGTTGTCGGTCTGGCACTCGACCACCTCCACCGGTGCAGCCATAGTCGACCACAGATCACACCCGATGCGCACCTGTGTTAGAAGACGTGTCCTGTGAAATTCGTTCGACGTCTGCGTGACGACGGGCGAAAACGGCCAGAAAGGGATCCCCGAGCCCCGTGACGCCGCTGCTCAACGAAGCACCCGAGTGCATCAACCAGCCCGGCACCTGGTGCTACCAAGTGTTCCAGATCACGCACAACGAATGGCTGGCGGCCTCCGCCAACTGGCTGATCGCCAAGCCGCTGCGGATCATCCTGATCCTGCTCGTCGCGTTGATCATCCGGTTCCTGCTGCACAAGCTGATCGACCGGGTCACCACCATGCCGCGCGGCAACGGCGGCAAGCTGCCCACGATCCTGCGTCCCCTGCGCGAGCGCGCCCCCGACATCCTCGGCCCGGTCGTGGCCGAGCGGCGCCGCCAGCGGGCCAAGACGATCGGCTCGGTGCTGAAGTCGCTGACCTCGTTCGTCGTGCTCGGGCTCGCCGCGATCTACATCCTCGGCGAGCTGGGCATCAACCTCGGGCCACTGCTCGCCTCCGCCGGCGTGGTCGGCATCGCGCTCGCGTTCGGCGCCCAGAATCTGGTCAAGGACTTCCTGTCCGGCATGTTCATGATGCTGGAGGACCAGTACGGCGTCGGCGACGTCGTGGACATCGGGCCCGCCACCGGCACGGTCGAGTCGGTCGGCCTGCGCATCACCACGATCCGCGACGTCAAGGGCACCGTCTGGTACGTCCGCAACGGCGAGGTGACGCGCGTCGGCAACTCCAGCCAGGGCTACGCGATCGCCCTGGTCGACGTGCCGCTGAGCTACAACGCCGACGTCGAGCGCGCCACGGCGGTGCTGACCGAGGCCGCCCACACCGCGGCCGCGACCGAGCCGCTGTCGGTCGACCTGCTGGAGGAGCCCGAGGTGCTCGGCGTGGAGAAGGTCACACCGGAGAGCATCGAACTGCGCCTGACCGTGAAGGTGCGGCCGGGCCGCCAGTGGGCCGTGCAGCGGCAGCTGCGTGCGGCGTGCCTCACGGCGCTGGAGGAAGCCGGCTTCCTGTCCACGGCGACCACGGCATGATGGAAGGGTGACCGGTATGAGCGACCCCCAGTCCTTCTACGAGGCCGTCGGCGGGGAACCCACGTTCCGCAAGATCGTCGCGCGGTTCTACGCCGAGGTGGCGAAGGACGAGGTGCTGCGGCCGATGTACCCCGAGGAGGACCTCGGGCCGGCCGAGGACCGGCTGCGGCTGTTCCTGATGCAGTACTGGGGCGGCCCGCACACCTACTCCGACCAGCGCGGACACCCGCGCCTGCGGATGCGGCACGCGCCGTTCAAGATCGGCCCGATCGAGCGCGACGCGTGGCTGCGCGCGATGCGGATCGCGGTCGACGAAGCGGGGCTGCCGGAGCCGCTGGAGACGCAGCTGTGGAACTACCTGGAGATGGCCGCACAGAGCATGATGAACAGCTGGGTCTGAGCCCCGTGCCCGCTGCCGGGCACGGGGCCCTCGGGCGTCAGCTCAGCTTGCTCAGCGCGTCGGCGAGCGGCTCCAGCACGTCCGGGGTGTGCGGCGGCGGCAGGTAGACGATGGCCAGGTCGAGGCCCTGCTCGCCGAGCGCGGCGGCCTCGTCGGCGACCTTGGCGTAGTCGAGATCGGTGCCCAGCCGCACGTGGCTGGACAGCATGATCTCCTTCGGGTCGCGGCCGATGTCCGCGCAGTGCTGGTGCAGCACGTCCCGCTTGCGGGCGAACTCCTCCGGCGTGCCGCCGACGAAGTTCCAGTGCTGCGCGAAGCGGGCGGCGGTGCGCAGGGTGCGCTTCTCGCCGCTGCCGCCGATCACGATCGGCGGGTGCGGGCGCTGGATCGGCTTCGGCTCGTTGCGGGCGTCGGTGAGCTGGTAGTACTCGCCCTGGAAGGTGGTCGTCTCCTGGGTGAGCAGGCCGACCAGCACCTCGCAGGCCTCCTCGAACCGGTCGCTGCGCTGCTTGACCGTGCCGAGTTCCATGCCGTAGGCGCCGGACTCCTCCTCGTTCCAGCCGGCGCCGATGCCGATCTCCAGCCGCCCGTTCGACACGATGTCCAGGGTCGCGGCCATGTTCGCCAGCAGCGCGGGGTGCCGGTAGTGGATGCCGCTGACGAGCGTGCCGAGGCGCAGCCGCTTGGTGGCCTGCGCGAGCGCGGTCAGCGTGACCCAGCCCTCCAGGCACGGGCCGGTCGGGTCGGAGAAGATCGGGTAGAAGTGATCGAAGGTCCAGCCCGACTCGAACACCTCGATGTCGTCGGCGGCCTGCCACACGGCGAGCATGTCGGCCCATTCGGTGTTCTGCGGTGAGGTTTTGAACGCGAAGCGCATGGCCGCGACCCTAGCGACCTGGAGCAGCTCCAGCGCAAGTCAGAACAGCAGGGGCAGCAGCGCGTGCCGCCGCCGGACCACCGCGCCGTACCTGGCGTCCAGTCGCATCCACGAGTTCGTGGCTGTCACCCGGATGATGTCGTCCGGGATAGACGAATCGAAGAACCCCATCCCGGACAGGGCGAACAGGCACCGCATCTGGACCTTGACCTCGACGTCGCCCTCGCTGACCGTCAGGACCGCCTGGTCCATCAGCGACGCCGGCGGATTGCCGTGCGGGCCGGCGTTCTCGCGGGCCAGCGCGACACCGCGGTCGGTGAGCTCGCTGATCACCTTCGTCGGCAGCTCGTCGATCAGCTGCCAGGGCCCGGTGGCCGGCAGCTCGCTGTGCCACAGCAGGTCCCGCGGCGGGCCGGGGTCCATCCGCTCGCCACCGGCGACCGTGAGGGCGGCCAGCAACTCGTTGCCGGACACCGTCACGTCGCCCGGCTCGACCTCGCCGTGCACGGCGCGGGTCGCGAGGCAGTCGAACGGCGTGGACACCCAGGCCTCGACGACGCCGCCGCCGCTGCGGTTGCGCAGCCGCACCGCCGCCTGGCCGTCCAGCCGCACCGCCCTGGCCACGAAGGCCCCGAGCGTCTCGCGGTCGCCCCGGTCCGGGATGCGCAGCTCGGTCACGCGCCGGCCTCCGTCAGCCTGGTCTGCAGGAACGCCCGCTCCTCCGCGGTGAGGCGGCGCGGGCGGTTGGTGGTGACGTCGTAGGGCGCCAGGACGGTCTCCGCGGTGACCGCGACGGGCGACTCCGCGTCCGGACCGTCGTGCACCCGGTAGGCCAGGGTGAGCGAGGCGAACTTGAGGTCCTGCAACGAGATCTCCACCCGGATCTCCTGCCCGTCGACCACGACCGGGGCGCGGTAGTGCACGGCCAGCTTCACGACGACCATGCCCTTCGCGAACTCCGCGAGCCCGGCGCGGCCCGCTTCGTCGAACAACAACGGCACGCGTGCCTCTTCGAGCAACGTCACCATGTTCGCGTGGTTGACGTGCCCGAACACGTCCATGTCCGACCAGCGGGGCCGCACCTTCGCTACGTACACCCCGATATTCCTACCTCACCGTGCTCCGCAGCTGGCGCGCGGCGACCGACAGCGTCGCCAGGTCGAGCCGGCCCGACTGGTTGATCTCGTCGAGCGACACCCGGGCGCGTGCCAGCCGGGAGGCGTTCGCCTTCTCCCACTGGGCGATCTTCTCGTCGGTGCCGTCCCCGGGATCGCTGTGCCGCAGCGCGTCCAGCGTGATCGCCCGCAGCGACGAGTACACGTCGTCGCGCAGGGCCAGCCGGGCCAGAGCGTGCCAGCGGTTGCCCCGCTCCAGCGCGCTGATCGAGGTGAGCAGCCGGTCGACGTCCAGGTGCGCGGACAGGGCGTAGTAGAGCTGCGACGCCTCCTCCGGGCTGCTCTCCACGTCCACCCCGGCCTCGCGGACCGCCAGCTCGGCCACCTCGACGACGTCGAGCAGGCCGTAGGCGTCGAGCAGGCCCGCGATCCGCAGCGCCAGCTCACGTGGCACGCCGGCTTCGGCGTAGCGGTCGGCCTGCTCGCGCACCGCTTCGGCCTCGCGGCCGCGCAGCAGCGTGTCGACCTTCGGCGCCAGCTCGGCGACGACCGGCCCGAAGCGCGAGATCTCGGCCCCGACGGCCAGCGGCTGCGGCCGGTTGGCGAGGAACCAGCGCGCGGCGCGGTCCAGCAACCGCCGCGACTCCAGCATCATCTCGTCCTGGACCTCGGTGGGCACCGCGTTGTCGAGGGCGTTGATGTCGTCCCACAGGGCGTTCAGGTTGAACACGCGCGTGACGATCGTGTACGCGCGCACCGCGTCGGTCGCGGTCGCGTTCATCTCCTCCGCAAGGCGGTAGGCGTAGGACACGCCCGCGCCGTCGACGACCTCGTTGACCAGCAGTGTCGTGATGATCTGGCGGCGCAGCGGGTGCTCGCCGATGCGGTCGGCGAACCGCTCGCGCAGCGGCTCCGGGAAGTACTCGGGCAGCCGCCGGGCGAACACCTCCGCGTCCGGCAGGTCGCTGGCCAGCAGCTCGTCCTTCAGCTCCAGCTTCACGTGCGCGAGCAGGGTCGCCAACTCCGGCGAGGTGAGGCCGTCGCCGGCCTTCTCCAGCGCCTGGAACTGCTGCTTGCTCGGCAGCGCCTCCAGCTTGCGGTCCAGCGCCCCGGCCTTCTCCAGGTTCGCGACCAGCCGGGCGTGCACGGGCAGCATCTGCGGCGCGTGCGCCCGGCTCACGCCGAGCACGGCGTTCTGGTGGTAGTTGTCCGCCAGCACCAGGCGGCCGACCTCGTCGGTCATCTGGTGCAGCAGCTCGTTGCGCTGCTCGCGGTCCAGCGCGCCGCTGCTGACCAGGTGGTCGAGCAGGATCTTGATGTTGACCTCGTGGTCGGAGCAGTCCACGCCGGCGGAGTTGTCCAGCGCGTCGGTGTTGATCTTGCCACCGGCGCACGCGAACTCGATGCGGCCGCGCTGGGTCAGGCCCAGGTTGCCGCCCTCGCCGACCACCTTCACCCGCAGCTGGTTGCCGTTGACGCGCACGGCGTCGTTGGCCTTGTCCCCGGCGTCGGCGTGGCTTTCGGTCTCGGCCTTGACGTAGGTGCCGATGCCGCCGTTCCACAGCAGGTCCACCGGCGCCAGCAGGATCGCGCGGATCAGGTCGGCCGGGGCGAGCTGCGTGACGTCGTCGGCGAGGCCGAGCGCCTGCCGCACCTGCGGCGAGACGGGGATCGTCTTGGCGCTGCGGGAGAAGACGCCGCCGCCCTCGCTGATCAGCGAGCGGTCGTAGTCCTCCCACGACGAGCGGGGCAGCTCGAACAGGCGCTTGCGCTCGCGGAACGACGCCGCCGCGTCCGGGTTCGGGTCGAGGAAGACGTGCAGGTGGTTGAACGCCGCCACCAGCCGGATGTGCTCGGACAGCAGCATGCCGTTGCCGAACACGTCGCCCGCCATGTCGCCGATGCCGACGACCGTGAAGTCCTGGCTCTGGGTGTCCACGCCCAGCTCGCGGAAGTGCCGCTTGACGCTCTCCCACGCGCCGCGCGCGGTGATGCCCATGGCCTTGTGGTCGTAGCCGACCGAGCCGCCGGAGGCGAAGGCGTCGCCCAGCCAGAAGCCGTAGGACGCGGACACCTCGTTGGCGATGTCGGAGAAGGTCGCGGTGCCCTTGTCCGCGGCGACCACGAGGTAGTTGTCGTCGCCGTCGTAGCGCACGACGTCCTTGGCCGGGACCGTGCGGCCCTCGACGAGGTTGTCGGTGAGGTCGAGCAGTCCCGAGATGAACATGCGGTAGCAGGCGATGCCCTCGGCCAGGTGCGCGTCGCGGTCCACGCCCGGGTCGCCGGTCGGGGCGGGCGGGCGCTTGACGACGAACCCGCCCTTCGCGCCGACCGGCACGATGACGGCGTTCTTCACCGCCTGCGCCTTGACCAGGCCCAGGATCTCGGTGCGGAAGTCCTCCCGGCGGTCGGACCAGCGCAGGCCACCGCGCGCGACAGAGCCGAAGCGCAGGTGCACACCCTCGACGCGCGGCGAGTACACGAAGATCTCGAACCGCGGCCGCGGCTCCGGCAGGTCCGGCACGCTCTGCGGGTCGAGTTTGAGCGCCAGGTATGGGCGGGGGCGCCCGTCGGCGTCGGTGACGCGGTAGTTGGTGCGCAGGGTGGCGCAGATGACCGACAGCAGGCGCCGCAGGATGCGGTCCTCGTCGAGGCTGGTGACGGCGTCGATCATCGCCGAGATCTCGCCGACCAGCGCCTCGGTCTGCTCGTCGGCATCCGGGTTCGTGGCGAGGTCGAAGCGGTGCTCGAACAGCTTCACCAGCGCCTTGGCGATGTCGGTGTGCGCGAGGACGGCGCGCTGGATGTACTCCTGCGAGTACGGCGTGCCTGCCTGGCGCAGGTAGCGCGAGTAGGCGCGCAGCACCGCGGCCTGGCGCCAGGTCAGCCCGGCGCGCAGCACGAGGGCGTTGAAGTCGTCGACCTCGCAGTCGCCCCGCCAGGCGGCGGCGAACGCGTCCTGGAAGCGTTCCCGCAGGTCGACCTCGGTGTCACCGAGGTCGGTGAGGCCGATGCGCAGGCCGAAGTCGTAGACCCAGGAGCGGGTGCCGTCCCAGCGGCGCAGCTCGTAGGGCCGCTCGTCGACGACCTCCAGGCCCATCCGCTGCAGCACGGGCAGCACGGCCGACAGCGTGACGCCCTCGCCGAGCAGGTAGAGCTTGAACCGCCGCTCCCCCGGCTCCGCTCCGTCCGGCGTGTAGAACGACATCGCCAGGTCGTCGGGGCCGGTCAGGCCCTCCAGCTTGCGCAGGTCGGCGAGCGCCTCGACGGCGGTGAAGTCCTCCTTGTACGCCTCCGGGAAGATGCCCGAGTAGCGCTGGCCCAGCTCGCCGGCCGACTCCTCGCCGAGGGTGGCGGTGGTGCGAGCGACCTCGCCCGCCCGCTCGCGCCGCTCGGCCAGGATCGCCTCGACCATCAGGTCGTCCCAGTTGCGCACCGCCGCGTTGAGCCGTTCCTGGATGCGCAGCACGTCCGGCTCGACGCGCGTGGCCGGGTCGGTGTGGACGGTGAAGTGGACCTGGGCGAGCGCGGTCTCGCCGACGCGCGTGCCGTACTCGAGGTGGGTGCCCTCCAGTTCGGCGAGCAGCACCTCCTGCATCGCCAGGCGGGACCGGGTGGTGTAGCGGTCGCGCGGCAGGAACACCAGGCACGAGTAGAAGCGGCCGAAGGTGTCGCGGCGCAGGAACAGCCGCAGGCGGCGCCGGTCGGACAGCGTGATGGCGCCGATGGCGGTCGAGTAGAGCGAGTCGAGGTCGGCGGAGAACAGGTCGGCGCGCGGCCAGTTCTGCAGGACCTCGAGCATGCGCTGGCCGGAGTAGGACTCCATGGGGAAGCCGGCGCGGTGGATGACCTCGCACACCTTGCGCGAGACGACCGGGACGTCCAGGACGTCCTCGTGCAGCGCGGAGGTGGTGAACATGCCGAGGAACCGGTGCTCGCCGGTGACGTTGCCGCGCTCGTCGAACGTCTTGACGCCCACGTAGTACGGGTACACCGGACGGTTCACTGTGGACGGTGCGCTGGCCTGCGTGAGGACGAGCAGGTGCGGGGCGAGCGCGGTGGCGGCCGTGTCGGGGCCCGCGGTGAGGCTGCGCGCGGCGAGGCTGTCCTGGCGGAGCACGCCGAGCCCGGACGCGAGGACGGCGCGCAGGGCGGGTTCGTCGGTGCCCGGGTCGGGGTCCTCGACCAGTTCGTAGCGGCGGTAGCCGAGGAACATGAAGTGGCCGTCGGCGAGCCAGCGCAGGAGGTTCGCGCCCTCGGTGACCTCGTCGGAGGGCAGGGGCGGCGGGGTGGCGTCGAGCTCGGCCGCGAGGCCCTCGGCGGCCTGGATCATCTTGTCGGTGTCCTCGACGACCTCGCGGACGTCGCCGAGCACGGAGGCGAGGTGGGTGTCCAGCTCGCGGGCGCGGTTGAGGTCGGTGATGAGGTCGATCTCGACGTACATCCAGGATTCGACCATCGCGCCCTCGGGCGGGTTGGCGACGTCGGCGGCCGGGTGGACCTTGACGAGCTCGCCGGTGATGTCCCGCGTGACGGCGACGATCGGGTGCACGAGGCGCTGGACCTGGACGCCGTCGCGGGCGAGCTTGGCGGTGATCGAGTCGACCAGGTAGGGCATGTCGTCGGTGACGATCTGGACCACGGTGGCGTCGCGGGTCCAGCCGTCCTCGGCGGTGGTCGGGTTCAGCAGCCGGACAGCGGGCCGCCCCGGCACGCGGTTGCGGGCGAACTCCTGGTGGGACCGGACGGCGCCGACGAGGTCCACGGGGTCGTCGCCGAGGATCTCGTCGGCGGGGATGTGGCGGTAGTAGAGGCGGATGAGGTCGGCGATGTCGGGAGCGTGCCGGGCCGCGGCTTCGATCAGCTCGTCCCGGATCTGCTCCGGGCTGGCGGGTCGTAGGCGGTCGGTTCCGGTCGCGGTTCCGGGGCGGACGGACACTCTCGTCGAGCTCATCTCAGGCAACTCTCCACCGAGTCTGATCGCGCGCGTGACGCTGAACGAACACCACCATAACCAGCTCGTAAATCGTGCTGACGCCCGACCATCGGATTGTTGAATCGATGCACAACCGAGGCAGATCGGCGCTGGGGTTCGGAGGTGTTCATCGTGCCTCCGCGCCCGGGTTTCGCGCGGCCCGGCGGGGCGATCGGCCGCCGCTGTCCATCCCCCGCGACTGCCCCGCCTGGCGAGGCGGCAAACCCCGTGAATGCACCGCCGCCTGATGCCCGGGCCCCACCGGGTGTCTACGGGCCCAGACCGCCGCGAGATGCAGTGCTCGGACGGTTCACGCCGCAGATCGCCGCGAATTCCACCGCAGCCGCCGATCCCGTCGAATCCCACCGCCGCCACTCCCCCGGCCCAACCAGCCACCGGAGCCTCACCAACGCGCCCCCACCGCCAACCCCGCACCGCGAGCTCCACCCCGGGAGGGGTCACCGGCGCGGCAACGCACCCACCGCAAACCCTCACCCCGTCCGCGCGTCGCGAGGAGGCACCAGCACAGCAACGCCCACCGCCAACCCCGCGCCCCGGCTGCGCGCCGGAAGGGGGCACCGGCTCGGCAACGCACCTACCGCCAACCCTCACCGGCCGCGCGGCGGGAGGGGGCACCGGCGCGGCACCGCCCACCACCAACCCTCACCCCGGCCGCGCGCCGGAAGGGGGCACCGGCTCGGCAACGCACTCAGCGCCAACCCTCACCGGCCGCGCGCCAGGAGGGGGGCACCAGCACAGCAACGCCCACCACCAACCCTCACCCCAGCCGCGCGCCGGAAGGGGGCACCAGCGCAGCAACGCCAGGCCAAGCCTGCCGCGCCGGCGTCGACAGGCCGGCCGGGGAGATCAGCGGTCGCCGCGGTGGCGGCCGTTTCCGGGCTCGCTGCCGTTGCGTCCGTGGCCGTTGACGGGCCGCGGCTCGGAGGACGATTGGTTGCCGAGTCGCTTCACGAGCGCCGCCGCGCTCGCGGTGCCCGCCTGGTGTTCGGCGAGCGCGCGGGCGAGCAGGTCCGCGAGGCCGGCGTCCTCGGGCAGGTCGTCGTCCGGCACGCCGGTCAACTCGGTGCGGAACGGCTCGCCGAGGCCGTCGTCCTGCAGCACCGGCGCGTTCGTGAAGGGAGTCTCCGATGTGCTGTTGCTGGGAGCCGGTTCGCTGTCCGTGTCGGTGGAGTCGTCCCACGGCGCCAGCGACGGTGGCAATCGCAAGCGCGGCAACCAGTTGTCGATGACCGGCATGCTCGGCGCAGGCTCGTTCTCACTGCGCGCCTCGGATTCGGCCCGCCCCGCCGGCGAGACGTCCGCCCGGCTGACCGGCTCCGCATCCGCGCTCAACCACGACTCACTCGACGAGCCAACGTCCTCCCGGGCGGTGTCCTCGCGGCGCGTGCCCGAGTCGCCGCTGAGGGTCGTGCTCTCGTCGGCTCGTCCGGCAGAATCCCGGCCCGCATCGACGGACTCACCGCGGACGCCCTCGCCCACAGCTTCGGGCGCGACGGATTCCCGGCTCGGGCCGTCCTCAGCGCGGCGACGTCCACCAGACTCGGGCTCCCCCGTGCCAGGCGCGCGACGGTGCCCGCCCGACTCGGGCTCTCCCGTGCCAGGCGCGCGCCGGCGCCCGCCACCCGCACCGGTGCTGACCCCCAGCCGGTCCAGCACGCTCCGCGCCGCGACCGACCCGTGCTCCGAATCGTGCCGAGTCTTCCGGGACGCCCGCGTGTCAGCGCGCTCCGAGCGGGAAATCGCCACGATCTCGGACGACACCTCATTCGGCGAGACGTCAGCCGATTGCCCAACCGACTTCTCCTCGGCCCGCCGACGCCCTCCGGCTGTCCGCCGCTCGGATTCCAACGGCATCCCGGACGCGGCCGTCTCGGGCCGCCGGTACCGCACCACGTCGCCAGAAGCCGGTTCGGACCGCGACATACCCGCGTCAGACCGCACCGACTCGCGTGAGTCGAGGCGCGAGACCGCCGCGACCTCGTCAGCTCGGTCCCGCACCGACTCACGCTGCCCGAGCGACGCTGCCGCGCTCTCGTCCGCCTTCGCTCGCGCGGGCTCACGTTCGGACCGGCCCACCTCGTCCGCTCGCGAGGTCCGCTCCAACCGCGACGCGGCCCCGATCTCATCCCACCGCGAAACCTGTGCCGCATCCTCGGCGCGGGAGACCTTCGCAACGTCCGGACGCTTGTCGGCGGGTTCGGGCGCCAGCGACCAGCTCGGCCGTTCGCTGTTGTTCCGGCTCTGTTCCGCCGCCACACGAGGCCGTGGGGCGTCCCCGTTCCCGGTCGCGACCTCGGCGCTGGGCTCACGGCTGGCCGGAACCTTCGGCTCGGGCACCGACAACGGCGCGACCGCAACGGAAGCACTCGTTCCCTCGCCCGCAGGCACCGACCCGAGCACGCGGTCCAGGTCGACCTCGTGCCCGCCACCGCCGAACTCTCCGGCGAGCAGTCCCACCGCCTGGCGGCGGGCCCGCGCGTGGATGTGCTCGGCCGCACGCGCCAGCTGCAGGCACTCGATGGCTTCGGCGTAGCGGCCGAGGCGCTCCTCGACGTGTGCCAGCTCTGTCCACAGCCGCGCGGTCAACGCGTGCAACTCGTGCCGTTCCGTGGCGTGCACGGCATCCCGCAGCATGCGCGCGGCCGCCTCCACACTGCCGGAGGGCAGCAAGACCCGGGTGGCGATCGCCATCCGGAGCCATCCCGCCGGGGCGACCGACGCGGCCCGCGCCGGTTCGTCCAGCACCGACTGCGCGAGGTCCAGCGCGTTCCTGCCGTCCCCGCGGTCGAGCAGCGAGCACACGAGCTGGAGCACCAGCCGGACCCGCACCACACCACCGTCGTGTTGCGCGTCCTCCAGCTGTTCGAGAAAACCGAGCCCCGTGCGCGCCGCGTCGGCCGCGCCGATGACGTCCCCGTGTCGACGCCGATGCGCCGACACCGCGACCCGCAGCAGCGACCGCGCGAGCAGCCGCCCGTCACCGTCGAGGTCGTCGTCCGCCCCGCACAACCGGTCCGCCTCGGCAAGGGTCTTGTCGAGCTCCAGCTTGCGCCCGAACTGCGCCAGACACGCCACCAGCTGGCTCAGCACCGCCGCCTTCCGCGCACCGCCGAAACTGGACGCGTCCAGCACCGGCCGCAGCGCGGCGAGCCCGGTGAGGGGCGCACCGACGCTGCGGGCGCAGACGGCGAGGTCGGTGCGCAGCTGCGCCGCGAGCGTCGTCTGCCCCGTGTCCTCCGCGGCACGCAAAGCAGCCACGGCACGCCCCACCGTCGGCGCGCGCAAACCGAGACGAACCCGCGCGGACACCGCGAGTCCCTCGCCACGCACCCACAGCTCCTCGGCCCCGGCGGCCTCGGCCAGGGCCGCCGCCCGCTCCCCAAGCACGAGCGCCAGCTCGGGCGCGCGCAGCTCGAAGTCGGCGGCCTGGCCGAGCAGGCGCTCGACCGCGGCGATCTCCGCGCTCCGGCCGCCGTCCTGCGGACGCGAACCGGATCGGCTGTGCTGGGTGGCTACCAAGGGGACTCCGCTTCCGTGTCGGCTCGAGCGTGCTAGCACGGGGCTTCCCCGCTCAGTCGCGAGTCAGCTTGCGGTGTGTCACCCGGTGCGGCCGGGCCGCGTCCGGTCCGAGCCGCTCCACCTTGTTCTTCTCGTAGCCCTCGAAGTTGCCCTCGAACCAGAACCACTTGGCCGGGTTCTCGTCGGTGCCCTCCCACGCGAGGATGTGCGTCGCCACGCGGTCCAGGAACCACCGGTCGTGCGAAATGACCACGGCACAGCCGGGGAACTGCTCGAGCGCGTTCTCCAGCGAGCCCAGGGTCTCGACGTCCAGGTCGTTGGTCGGCTCGTCCAGCAGGATCAGGTTGCCGCCCTGCTTGAGGGTCAGCGCCAGGTTCAGCCGGTTGCGCTCACCACCGGAGAGCACGCCCGACGGCTTCTGCTGGTCCGGGCCCTTGAACCCGAACGCGCTCACGTACGCGCGCGACGGCATTTCGGTCTGCCCGACGTTGATGTAGTCGAGCCCGTCGGACACCACCTCCCAGACCGTCTTCTTCGGGTCGATCCCGGCCCGGTTCTGGTCTACATAGGACAGCTTGACCGTCTCGCCGATCTTGACCTCGCCGTCGTCCGGCTTCTCCAGCCCGACGATGGTCTTGAACAGGGTCGTCTTACCGACACCGTTCGGGCCGATCACGCCGACGATGCCGTTGCGCGGCAGCGTGAACGACAGGTCGTCGATCAGGACGCGGTCCTCGAAGCCCTTCTTCAGGTGCGAGACCTCGACGACCACGCTGCCCAGCCGGGGCCCCGGCGGGATCTGGATCTCCTCGAAGTCCAGCTTGCGGGTGCGCTCGGCCTCCGCGGCCATCTCCTCGTAGCGGTCGAGACGGGCCCGCGACTTGGTCTGGCGTGCCTTGGCGTTCGACCGCACCCAGTCCAGCTCGTTCTTCAGGCGCTTCGCGAGCTTGGCGTCCTTCTTGCCCTGGACCTCGAGGCGTTCCCGCTTCTTCTCCAGGTACGTGGAGTAGTTGCCCTCGTAGCCGACGACGCGGCCGCGGTCGAGCTCCATGATCCACTGGGCGACGTTGTCCAGGAAGTACCGGTCGTGGGTGACCGCGAGGACAGCGCCGGGGTAGGTGGCCAGGAACTGCTCCAGCCACAGCACGCTCTCCGCGTCCAGGTGGTTGGTGGGCTCGTCGAGCAGCAGCAGGTCGGGTTTCGACAGCAGCAGCTTGCACAGCGCGACCCGGCGGCGCTCACCACCGGAGAGGTGGGTGACCGGCTCGTCCGGCGGCGGGCAGCGCAGCGCGTCCATCGCCTGCTCGAGCTGGGAGTCCAGCTCCCACGCGTCGGCGTGGTCGAGTTCCTCCTGGAGCCGGCCCATCTCCTCCATCAGCTCGTCGCTGTAGTCGGTGGCCAGCTGCTCGGCGATCTCGTTGAAGCGGTCGAGCTTCACCTTGATCTCGCCGAGGCCCTCCTCGACGTTGCCGCGCACAGTCTTGTCCTCGTTGAGCGGCGGCTCCTGCTGCAGGATCCCGACGCTCGCGCCCGGCTGGAGGAAGGCCTCACCGTTGCTCGGCTGATCGAGCCCCGCCATGATCTTCAGCACGGTGGACTTGCCGGCACCGTTCGGACCCACGACGCCGATCTTGGCGCCCGGGTAGAACGCGGTGCTGACATCGTCGAGGATGACCTTGTCCCCGACGGTCTTGCGCACCTTTTTCATGGTGTAGATGAACTCGGCCATGCCCACGATCGTAGAGCCGTGTCACGCGCGACCGAACGCCGGTCACCATCCCGCGACGGACAGTCAACCCCTCGTCACCGTGGAGAACGCTCCGCTCGTCACGGGCCCTGCCCTCCTCGTGGCCCGGCGAGCGCCGGCGCAGGCTCGTCCACGGGCCCGTCCTGCAGGGTTTCGACGGCGGAGCCGGCAGCGTCCCACAACGGGATCTGGGACGGGACATCGGGTTCGGGCCGCGGGCCCCGCCTCAGCGAGACGCCGCACTGGGCGAGGTTCGGCCCGAGCGCGAAAGCCTCGAGTTCAAGTTGAGCACGAGACCCGCCGGTGTCCGGGTCAGCGGTGTGCAGCCGCCCGTTGACCACGACCGGATCGCCCCGGCGCAGCCCGTCCGCGGCCGATACCGCCATCCCGCGGCGGCACACCACCCGCGCCGAGAACCGCCTGCCCGGCACCCACTCCTGTCTGTTCCGGTCGAACCGGCGCTCATCGCTGCGCACCCAGAAGATCGCCAGCTCGTGCCTGTCCTGCCCGACCCGCTTGACCGTGATGTCGCTGGTCACCGTGCCCACCAGGGTCACCATCGTCTCCCCGATCGCCATCGCCGCTCTCCTTCACACTCGTCGTCACCGGCTTGAGATCAAGAGTGCACCGGGAACGAGCGATTGGGAGAGCGAAAGCGAAATCGGCCGAAATCTGTGGATGGTTTCGGGGCGTGTGGACAACTCGCCGGGCTGATCGGTCGTGATCCCGGAATTGTCGGTGGGCTGTGCTAGGGGCGCGGCTTGCCTTGGTCCGCCATCTGCTTGAGCATCGCGTTGTAGGCCGCCAGCTCCTGGTCTCCGCTGGCCTCCTCGCGGCGGTCCTTCCGCTTCGCCTCGCGCGCGTCGGCCCGCGACCACTGCACGAGCAACGCGATCAGCACCAGCAGCACCGGGACCTCGCCGGACGCCCACGCGATGCCGCCGCCGAGGCGCTGGTCCGCCAGCAGGTCGGACACCCACGGCAGGTGCAGCGCCCGGTAGAAGTTGTCGCCGATGATCGTCTGCTTCGACATCAGGATCACGCCGAAGAAGGCGTGGAACGGCATCGCGGCGAACATCATCCCGAGCCGGCCGAGGTGCGGCAGGCGCCGCGGAGCCTGGTCCACCCCGATCACCGGCCAGTAGAAGACGTAACCGGCGAGGAGGAAGTGGGCATTCATCAGAAGGTGTGCCCAGTGGTAGTTCAGCGCCGCGTCGAACAGGCCGGAGAAGTACAGCGCGTAGAACGAACCGACGAACAAGGCCAGCGCGACGATCGGATGGGTGAGCACGCGGGACACTGGTGAATGCACCGCGGCCAGCAACCACTCGCGCGGCCCCGGCGGAGCGTCCCGGCCCGCGACCGGCAGCGCCCGCAGCGCCAGCGTCACCGGCCCGCCCAGCACGAACAGCACCGGCGCGATCATCGACAGGAGCATGTGGCTGCCCATGTGCACGCTGAACATCGCGGGCGAGTAGCGCCCGATGCCGGACGACGTGGCGATCAGCAGCACGAAACACCCGGCCAGCCACGCCACCGTGCGTCCGACCGGCCACTCGATCCCGTTGCGCCGCAACCGCCGCAGGCCCGCCAGGTAGAGGACGGCCAGCACGATCGCCGCCGTGCCGTAGACGAGGTCGAAGCGCCAGTCGAACAACAGCCGGAGCACGGTCGGCGCGCCGGGCAGGTCATAGCCGATGAGCAGTTCCGTCGTCGACGGCTGGACGGCCTCCTGCGGCGGCGGGGTGCGGCCGAGCGCGGTGGCGATGCCGATCGTGACGAACATGATCAGGACCTCGACCGCGGCCAGCCGCAGCAACTGCCCGCCGCCCTGTCCGTCCACCACCGCGCGCACCCCGCGAGTCCGCTGCTGCTGTCCGAACACGCCGAGCACCAGCAACGCGACGACCTTCGCCACGACGAGCAGCCCGTACTCGGTGGTGAGCAGGTCGGACAGCGGCAGCCGGACCAGCGCGTTGACCACGCCGGACACGGCCATCACGATCCAGCAGACCAGCGCCAGCCGGGAGAAGCGGCGCGCCGCGAGCGACAGGTGCTCCCCGCGCCGCCACCCGAGCGCGAGGAGCGCGACCAGGCCGCCGACCCACAGCGAGGCGGCGATCAGGTGGTAGAGCAGGCTGTTCGTGGCGAGGTCGTGCGAGCCGCCGCTGGCCGAGTGGCCGGTCACGGCGACCGGGACGAGCCCGGCGACGGACAGCCCGAACAGCACCGCGGTCCAGCCCCACGACAGCGCCAGGCGGCAGCCGAGCACCAGCACGAGCGCGATGCCAGCCGTCCACAGCCAGGCCTTGGGCTGCTCGATCGCGTCCACCAGGTCCAGCAGGACCTGCGGCGAGAACAGCTCGGTGACCGGCTTGCCCGCCGCGTCCGCCGCGGTGAACAGGACCGAGGCGAGCGCGGCGAAGAACCACACCCACGCGGCGATCCCGGCCGTGCGCAGCGCCGCGTACCCGTCCCGCGCCAGCACGCCGGACTTCTGCGGCGGCACCAGGAACGTCGCGAGCAGGAGGGACCCGACGCACACGACCGACGCCGCGTCGGCGAGCACCCGGACCACGCCGACGCCGTACTGGGTCACGAGGCCCGGCTCGGGCAGGCCGGCGATCTGGTAGGTGGCCCCGCCCGACAGCGCGAGCAGCGCGACGGCCACCACCGCCGCCAGCAACCCGCACACCAGGAGCAGCGGGAGGACGCTCACCCGGCGCCGGGTCGCGGTCTCGGAAACTTCAGAGGGCACACGTCGAGGGTAGGCCCGCCTCAAACGGGGAGTTCGGCAGCGGTCCGTTCACGGTGACGTGCGCGACTCGCGCCGACCGCGGCCGGCGCGATGAGCGCCGCCAGAACCGCTACCAGCACGAACGAAGCGGACAACGAGGTCGCCTGTGCGATACCGCCGATCAGCGGCGGACCGGCCAGGAACCCGGTGTAGGCGACAGTGGTGACGAACGCGATCTCGCGCTCCCCACCGCTGCCGTCCGCGCGCTTGCCCGCCTCGCCCGCCAGGCTCAGCGCGACCGGGAACGCGGCGGCCAGACCCGTGCCGGCCAGCACGAACCCGGCGAAGGCCAGCGCGGCGACCGGGACGAGTGCGGAGACCAGCAGCCCGGCCGCGGCCACGACCGCGCCGATCGCGAGGGTCCGGGTGGCGCCGAGGCGGCGCTGCACCCACGCGCTGCCGAGCCGGGTGACAGCCATGGCGAGCGAGAACGCGGTGAAGGCGAGCGCGGCGGCGCCCTCGCCCGCGCCGTGCTCAGTGACCAGCAGCAACGCGGACCAGTCCGAGCTGGCGCCTTCGGCCATCGCGGAACACAGCGGCACCACGGCCAGCAGCCACAGCACCGGGCGCCGGGTGGGTGCGGTGGTCGCCGGCCGGGCGGCTCGTTCGGTCCGGGGCACCGCACGCGGCAAGCCGTGGTAGACGACCAGCATCACAAGCGCGGTCACGATGGCGGCGACCAGGAAGTGCCGCTCAGGTGACCAATGCTGCGCCGCGGCGAGCCCGGCGGCGGCGGACGCGACCAGCCCACCGAAGCTGAAACCGGCGTGGAAGACCGGCATGATCGCCTTGCCCGTGCGCCGCTCGACGCTGACGCCGCCGATGTTCATCGCCACGTCGAGCCCGCCGTTGGCGAAGCCGAGGCCGAACAACGCGACCGCGAGCCACGCCACCGAGCCGACCAGCCCGGTCAGCGACAGCACGACGCACGACAGCAGAGTCGCCACGAGCATCACGGCACGCGCGCCGAACCGCTCCGACACGCGGCCGGACAGCGGTGCCGCAAGCAGGAGCCCCGCGGTGCCGCCGAGCAACGCCAGCCCCAGTTCGCCCGGACTGGCTCCGACCTGCTCGGCGAGCGCGGGCACGCGCGGCGCCCACGACCCGTAAACCGCACCGTTGAGCGCGAAGACGACGAAGACCGCTACCCGATCACTGACCCCAATCACCCGTCCCACAATGACTTAAGCGCTTCAGAACGTCAAGCCGGTCGGTGATCGGTCTAGACTGCGGCGATGACCGGTACCCGTCGGCGCCGCCCGACGCTCGACGACGTCGCCGAAGCGGTGGGCGTCTCGCGGGCGACGGTGTCCAACGCGTACAACCGCCCGGACCAGCTGTCGGCCGAGCTGCGGGACGAAGTGCTGCGCGTGGCGAAGCGGCTCGGCTACACGGGTCCCAACCCGACCGCGCGCAGCCTCGCCACGCAGCGCTCGGGCGCGATCGCCTTCATGCTCGACACCGGGTTGTCGGCGGCGTTCTCCGATCCGGCGTTGTCGATCACGCTGGATGCGCTCGCGAGCCGGGTCGATCCGGAAGGGCACGCGCTGCTCCTCCTGCCGGGCGGACACGACGGCGGACCACGGGCGGACCGAGTGCTGGCGGCGCAGGCGGACCTCGCGGTCGCCTACTCGCTGGCGGACAACGCGCCGGCGCTGCGGGCGGTCAAGCAGCGCGGACTGCCGCTGGTGGTGATCGACCAGCCGATCGTGCCCGGGTCGGCGCGGGTGTCGACGGACGACCGCGGCGGCGCGACGGCCGCGGCCCGGCACCTGCTGGAGCTGGGCCACCGGCGGTTCGCGATCCTGTCCGCGCAGTGCCTGTCCGAGCCGCGCGGGGGCCCGTTGAGCGCGACGGAGGCGGCGCGGAGCCGGTTCCTGGACAACCGGGAGCGGCTCGCCGGCTACCTGGAAACCTTGGGGGCGGCCGGGATCGATCCGGACGCGGTGCCGATCTGGGAGGTGTCCGGACTGTCGCGGGAGGCGGCCATGCCGGGCGCGGCGGCGTTGCTGGACCGGGAGCCGACCGCGCTGCTGTGCATGTCGGACGAGCTGGCCCTCGCGGCGCTGGCCGTCGCCCGGCAACGCGGTCTCCGGGTGCCTGCGGACCTGTCGATCGTCGGGTTCGACGACACGCCGCCGGCCGCGTGGTCGGATCCGCCGTTGACGACCGTGCGGCAGGACCTCGTGCGCAAGGGGCAGCTCGCCGGGGAACTGGCGCTGCGCCTGCTCTCCGGACAGCGCGCGCCGAAGGCGACCACTTTGGACGTCGAACTGGTGGTGCGCGGTTCCACGGGTCCCGCCAAATAGCAGAGGTTTCGCCCATTCGGCAAGAACGAATTCGGCACCCTGTGGACAAGTGCGTTTCCGAGGCCCCGATCGGGTTAACGGAACCTACTTATCCACAGAAGTAGAAATCCCTGCTGACAGCCCTTCTCCCACCGGCCATTGTGGAGTCCGGAACCGCGCACCGCGGAGACCGACTCACAGGGGAGATGAGAAATGTTCGGGAATTTTCGCGCGTATCTGCCGAAGGCGCTCGTCCTGGCCGCGCTGGGACTGTTGACCGCGGGCGGCATCGCCGAGGCCGAGACCGCGCCGCCGGTCGGGTACGGCTGCGAGCAGGGCGAGTTCTGCGCGTGGTCCGAGGAGTTCTACGGCGGGTCGGTGCAGTTCCTCGACCTCCGCACGGCCAATCCCGGCGAGTGCATCCCGCTCAGCGGTGACGCGCGGTCGTTCGTGAACCGGCTGGACCGCGAGGTGACGGTGTACCAGGGCGAGGACTGCTCCACCGAAGGCGACTTCACCACGTACCCGGGTGGCGGGACGTTCGTGCCGCACGCGCCGTTCGTTGTGCGGGCGATCCAGATCTGGGACTACTAGGCCGCGCCGCCGCAGACGAGATCGCCGTTCGCCCGCTCCTGGGGACGTGAGTCCGGGCTGGCGGCGGTCCGGGAACCGCTTCCCCGCGGTTCCCGCCCGCGGGCGCGTCGCGGGCACACGGCGCGCCCGCGGGTCACCACTGAAGGTTCTCGCCCACGGGCCGAGGTACCAGCCGTGGTCTCGCGCTCCCGCTTGGTGCCGAAGATCGTCGGCAACACAAGACCGGGATGGTGACACCACTCGAAGGTCCCGGCTGTCAGCTGCGCTCCCGGTAGGGGTTCAGTTCTTCCGGGGGCACGGCCGCGGCAGGGCGAGTGAGGATGGCTCGTACCCGGGCCGGATCGATCTTGGGCACGCGTCCGGCGGTGAGCAGGCCGTTGCGTTCCTGCTCGGTGTCGGTCAGCTGGGTGTAGCAGAAGCCGGCGAGGTCCGGCGACGAGAGGACCGCGGTGACGAGCTGGTCCAGCCGGGCGGCCAGCTCCTCGTCGTCGGTCACCGTCGAGTAGCCGAACCACTTCTCGTCCTCGGCGGGAACGTGGGAGAGGCCACCGAACTCGGTCAGCATGACGGGGCGGTCCGTCGTGGTGTCGTCGAGCAGGAGGCGGCGACCACCGGGCCGGCCGTCGGACAGGGCACGGCGCAATTCGGCACCGTACCGTGTGGACAGTGCCTCACCGGTCGGGGCGTAGTCGTGCACGCCGATGATGTCGGCTTCCGGGATTTCCCAGCCGTCGTTGCCGATGACCGGGCGGCTGGGGTCGATGCTCTTGGTGAGGTGGTAGATCGAGCGCACGAAGTGGGTTTGCCCGGGTGCCGTGGCGACGTCGGGAACGCCCCAGCTCTCGTTGATCGGCACCCAGGTCACGATGCAGGGGTGGCTGCGGTCCCGGCGCAGGATCTCCAGCCACTCCCGGGTGAGCCGCTCGACGGCTTCGGGCGCGAACTCGTAGGCGTTCGCGGTCTCGCCCCAGACGAGCAGGCCGAGCTTGTCGCACCAGAAGAGGAACCGCGGATCCTCGGCCTTTTGGTGCACGCGGACGCCGGTGAAGCCGAGTTCCTTGATGAGCTCGACCTCCCGGCGGAGTGCGACCGAGTCCGGCGCGGCCAGGTGCGACTGCGGCCAATAGCCCTGTTCCAGGACCATTCGCGGGTAGTAAGGGAGGTGGTTGAGGAGGAAGCGGCCGTCGGCCACGCCGACCTCGCGCAGACCCAGATAGCTGCTCACCGTGTCGGACGGCACTTCCGCGGCGTGCAGTTCGACCGACGCATCGACGAGCACCGGGTTCTCCGGCGACCACAGCAGGCGGGACCGATCCTGACCGTGCCGCAGCGCGGGCACGGCGATGTCGAACCGGAACCGCCGCCGGTCGACGCGCACGGACTGCTCGGCAAGGATCTCGTCGCCGTGCCGCAGCACCACGCGGATCGTCACCGCTTCGCCGGGCGTCGCGGAAAGCTCGCCCTCACAAGAGACCGATGCGCGGGTGAGTTCGGGAGTCCAGTGCAGTTCGCGAAGGTGGAGTGCCGGGACGACCTCCGCCCACACCGGCTGCCAGATCCCCGTGGTGCGGTGGTACCAGATGTCGTGCGGCTCCGGGTGCCAGTCCTGCTTGCCCCTGGGCTGGGTGCCTTCGTCCGGGCGGTCTTCCGCGCGCAGGACGATCACTTGCGGACCGTGGGGCCGCAGAGCCGCGGTGATGTCGAAGGAGAACGGCGTCTGCCCGCCTTCGTGGCTGCCGAGGTGGATTCCGTTGATCCACACCGACGCCGCGTAGTCCACGGCGGCGAAGTGCAGGACGAGCCGGTGGCCGTCGGGGATCGGCGGGGCGTCGAACTCACGCCGGTACCAGACCACGGTGTGCGGTTCGGTCGCGTGCACGCCGGAGAGTTCCGACTCCGGCGGATACGGGACGGTGATCGTCCGGTCGAACGGCTCGGTGGCGGTGAACCAGTGGTCGGCGAGGCCGCGATCGTCGTCGTCGAAGGCGAAGCCCCAGGCGCCGTCCAGGTCGAACCACTCGGACCGGACGAGTTGTGGTCGTGGGCAAAGTCGGTCCGGGTCGGCGGCGATCATGCCGGAAACCCTACGACAGGAAGGACTGTTGAGCATGACCCCGTGAGCTGTTAACTTCGACGCCGTGACTGCCGGGTCGGCCTTGCGCCGCGCACAGACAGGACTCCCGGCCGCGCCGTGATCACCCGGCGGGCCCGCGGCCCGCCACCTCCTGCGCTCTCCCCTTCTCTGGGACGAAGCGAAAGGAGGTGATCACATGTCCCAGTACCAGGTCTCGCAGGCCGTGTGGCGCGATTTCCTCGCCCAGCACGCGAATGGCGGAGTCATCACCGCGACCGTGACGCGAGTGGTTCCGTTCGGCGCCTTCGTCGAACTGCCGCCGGGCGTTCCCGGGCTGTTGTCCCGGCCCGCCTGGACCGCGGAAGCGGAAGCCGGTGAACGGGTCGATGTCCGCATCGCGAGCCTCGACGTCGAGAACCGGCGCGTGAGCGTGGTTCCTGCGTGATTGACACGGTGTGATCGACAGGGTGCGGGGGCAGAATGGCGCTGCCCCCGCACTCTCCGCAGCCTAGCGAGCGCTCCAGCCCTGGGACGCCGCCGTTTCGGCCCTGTCGCGCCGCGCGCTGCCGGGGCGGCCGGACCGCGCCGACCCGATCGAGCAGCCGCGCCGACGTGCACCTGGAGCCGAGCCGTGCGCGGCAACGGCCAGTTGTGGGCAAACCACAACGCCAAACTCGCCGGGTCAGCGGCTCAAGCCGGCGTTCGTTATGGCCGAGCCGCTCAGACGTGAGCGCGACGGCCGTCGTTCTCGGGGTTGGGCCGGGCTTCGGCGGGGCGGCCGTATGCGCGGCCGTCGTTGCTGCGCTGGAGGAGCCCGGCGTCGACGAGGTAGCGGCGAAGCGCGGCATGGTCCTCGTAGATCGCGGCGAGCTTCGCGCGGACCTCCGGCTCGGTGTAGACCCGGCCGGGCTCGAACTGCTCGGCGAGTTTCTCGAGCAGGGCCTGGCGAAGCTTGCCCGGACGAGGAATGGTGGTGAGCCGGCCGCGGCTGAACAGCGCTTCGAGCGGATCGCTCGGCGGCTTGGCGAGCGAGTCGCGGAAAGCTTGCGGCACTGCCCGGTACCGATCCCCGTCGACGGTGACGATCCCAGCCGAAACGAGGCGCTTCGCAAGTTTCGCGGTATGCCGATCCCCCGCGACCGGTAACCCGTCGTGCGAAGTGCAGATCCGGGCGAAGAGCATCAGGCGTTCAGGGTCCGCCAGCGCGGAGACCAGCGCTTCCGGTGAGGCCATGGCTCAGACCGTACCCGCGGCCGACGCCCCCGCGAACCAGTTTTCAAGATCCGAACCGGTACGCCGCCGGGCCGACCTGGCACGCCCACCACGAGGTAGCGCACCCCACCAAGGGTGCGCGTCGCCGCCGGGCGGCGAAGCCCACCTCGGAGGGCACACCCGCCGGAAGGCGGGCCGCCGCCCGGGTGGAAGAACCAGCGGCGTTCGCAGAGCGCGCGACCAGCCTCAGCCGGCGCGCGCAGCCGCCGCCCGCTGGAACAGCCCTCCACCGGCGCGCGACTCCGCAGGCCTGACCAGCCTTCGCCGGCGCGCCGGCCGACCCGAGCGACTAGCCCCCATCGGGCCCATCGGCCCTAGCCAGCCGCATCAGCCGCATCAGTCCCAACCGACCGTGTCAGCCCTAACCGACCACCTCAGCCGGGTCGGCCCATCGGCCCTAGCCAGCCGCGCCAGCCCCATCAGTCCCAGCCGACCGTGTCAGCCCTAACCGACCACCTCAGCCGGGTCGGCCCATCGGCCCTAGCCAGCCGCGCCAGCCCCATCAGCCCTAACCGACTACGCCAGTCCTAGCCGACCACGTCAGCCGGTCGCGTCTGCGTCACCACGCCTGCCGAGCCAGCCACGCCGGCCTCAGCCGGCCATGCCGCCGCGTCCGACATGTCGGCGTCAGCCGGCCGCGTCCATGACCGCCACACCGGCCCCAGCCAGTCACAGCGGACCGAGCAGCCACGCCGCCCGCGTCACGTCGGCCTCAGCCGGCCGCGTCCGCGTTCGCCACACGGGACCGAGCCAGCCACGTCGGCCCAATCAAGCCACGCCGACCCCAGTTAGCCACGTCGGCCTCAGCCGGCCGCAGCCGGACCGCGTCCGCGACGCCTGCCCGAGCCAGCCACGCCGACCCAACCAAGCCACCCCGGCCCCAGTTAGCCACGTCGGCCTCAGCCGACCGCGTCCGCGACCCCTACCCGAGCCAGCCACGCCAGCCCGACCAGCGACGCCGGACCGAGCAGCGGCCTCAGCTGGCCACGCCGCCGGCGTCGGAGACGTCGGCCTCAGCCGGCCATGCCGCCCGCATCGGATAGGTCGGCCTCAGCTGGCCACGCCGGATCGAGCCAGCCATGCCAGCCTCAGTCGGCCACGCCGCCCGCATCGGATACGTCGGCCTCAGCCGGCCACGCCGCCCGCGTCGGCCTCAGTCGGCCGCGTTCGCCTCCGCCACGTCGGCCACGATGCAGCTGATGTTGTCCGGTCCGCCGCCTGCGTTGGCCAGCTCCACGAGCCTCTGGACGGCCTCCTCGGGGGTCGGCACCGTCGTCAGCACCTCCGTCAGCTGCTCCGGCGTCGCGACGTCGGAGAGGCCGTCGGAGCAGATGAGGTACCTGTCGCCGGGCCTGGCGTCCACCACGAAGAGGTCCGGTTCGGGCTCGCCGGCGCCCTGGAGCGCCCTCGTCAGCACCGAACGCTGCGGGTGGCTCATCGCCAGCTCCGGCGAGATCCGGCCCTGGTCCACCAGCTCCTGCACCACCGTGTGATCACGCGTCACCTGCGTCAGCTCGCCCTCGCGCAGCCGGTACGCCCGCGAGTCCCCGACGTGGGCCACCGCGAACGACGTGCCGTCCCAGGCGAGCACCGTCAGCGTGGTGCCCATGCCCTGCAGCCGGCTGTCCTCCTCGACCTGGGCCCGCAAGCGGGCACCGGCGTCGGCCACGGCGGCCGCCAGCGCCTCCACGTCGGCCTTCGCGGACTCCGCCTCGAGGCGCTCGTCCAGGGCGGCGATCGCGGCGACCGCGCCCGAACTGGCGACCTCACCGGCGACGTGACCCCCCATCCCGTCGGCGACGGCGAGCAGACGCGGACTGGTGTAGACCGAGTCCTCGTTCGCTTCGCGTCGCTGCCCGACGTCGGAAGCCACGGCGTAGGAAATCGTCAGCGGCCCAGGTTCCATGAGTGAAGTAAAGCAGCGGCCCGCGAACCGCGGCACAGCCTCACCCCGTCCGGCGCGCCATGCGCCACAATCGCGGGGTGTGGTTCGCCGTCCTGGGTCCTGTCGAGGCGCGCTCCGCGGCCGGCGACCCGGTGCCCCTCGGCGGGCCACGGCCACGGTCCCTCCTCGCGCTCCTGCTGCTCGACGCCGGTCGCGTCGTCGGCACGGACCGGCTCGTCGACGGCCTCTACGGCGACCACCCGCCGGGCGACGCGGCCAATGCCCTGCAGGCCCAGGTGTCCCGCCTCCGCCGCAAACTCGGCGACCAGGCCCGCATCGAATCCCACCCCGCGGGCTACCGCCTCGCGGTCGAACCGGACCAGGTCGACCTCCACCGCTTCACCCGCCTCGCCCGCGACGGGCGCCAAGCCCTCACCACCAACGAGCACGCCCGCGCCGCGAAGCTGCTACGCGAAGCCCTGGACCTCTGGCGCGGCCCGGCCCTCGCGGACGTACGCGACGCCCCCTTCGCCGAAGCACAGGCCGCGCGCCTCGACGAGTTGCGCGTCGCCGCCGTCGAGGACCGCGCCGAAGCCGACCTCGCCATCGGCGAATCCCGCGCGGTGATCGGCGAACTCACCGAGCTGTGCGCCGCGCACCCCCTGCGGGAACGGCCCCGCGTCCTGCTCATGCGCGCGCTCGCCGCCAACGGCCGCCAAGCCGAGGCGCTCACCGTCTTCGCCGACGCCCGGCGCGTGCTCGTCGACGAACTCGGCGCCGACCCGTCCCCGGAACTCGCCGCCGCGCACCTCGCCGTGCTGCGCGCCGAGCCGCCGCCCGAACCGCCGAAGATCCCCGCCCAGCTCACCACTTTCATCGGCCGCGAACCGGAACTGGCCCGCATCGCGGGCCTGCTCGAGGCCGGGCGCCTGGTCACCCTGACCGGCCCCGGCGGCGCGGGCAAGACCCGTCTGTCCATCGAGGCCGGTGGCCGTGCCGACGGCGAAGTGTGCTTCGTGGACCTGTCCCCCGTCACCAGCGGCGCCGACGTCGCCCAGGCCGTCCTCACCGCGCTCGGCCTGCGGGAGACCGGCCTGTTCCCCACCGGCGGCGCCCCGCCGGACCCGGTCGGGCGCATCGAGGTCGCGCTCACCGACCGGCGCCTGCTGCTGATCCTCGACAACTGCGAGCACGTGATCGCCGACGCCGCGAAGCTCGTCCACCGGCTCCTCTCGTCGAGCCCCGGGCTGCGGGTGCTCGCCACCAGCCGCGAACCACTCGGCATCACCGGCGAGGCGCTGTGCGCGGTGCCGCCGCTCGCGTCCCCGCCGCACGGCAGCGGCGCGGCCGAGGCCACCGGCTACGAGTCGGTGCGGCTGTTCACCGAACGCGCCGCCGCCGTGCGGCCCGGGTTCCGCCTCGACGACGACTCGGCCGAGCGGGTGCGGCGGATCTGCGAGGCGCTCGACGGACTGCCACTGGCCATCGAACTCGCCGCGGCGCGCCTGCGGACCCTGCCGCTGGACCAGCTCGAAGCCCGCCTCGACGACCGGTTCCGCCTGCTGTCCAAGGGCAGCCGCACCGCCGCGCCCCGCCACCAGACGCTGCGTGCCGTCGTCGGCTGGAGCTGGGACCTCCTCACGCCGGACGAACAGAACCTGGTGCGCCGCTTCGCGATCTTCGCCGGCGGGGCGACGGTGGACGCGGTCGCGAGCGTGTGCGGACTGTCCGAACCGGACACCGAAGACCTCCTCGACAGCCTTGTCGACAAGTCGCTCATCGAGTTCTCCGGTGAGCGCTACCGGATGCTGGAGACGATCCGGGCGTTCAGCGCCGAGCGGCTGGACGAATCGGGCGAACGGGACGCGGTGGCCAGGGCGCACGCCGGGCACTTCCTCGCCCTCGCCCAGACCGCCGACCCGCACCTGCGCCGCACCGAGCAGATCGAGTGGCTCGCCCGCCTGACCGCCGAGCGGGCGAACCTGCACGCGGCACTGCGCTGGGCGGTCGAGTCGGACACCGCGCTGGCACTGCGACTGGTCGGCGCACTGTCCTCGTACTGGCGTCTGCAGGGCGTGCGCACGGAAATCGCGCCGCTCGCCGCGCGGCTGCTGGCCAACCTCGGCCCGGAACCGCCCGCCGACCTGGCGGAGGAGTACGTGCTGTGCGTGCTCAACGCCGCGCCCGCCGAACCACCCGGTCTCGACGAACACCTGCGGCGGGTCGATTCGATCGTGCCGTCGCTGCCGTGGCCGCTGCGTCAGCCGTACCTGCTCGTCTACTGGGCGCTGTTCGCCGGCCCGCCCAGCCCGGCGCGGCGGCCGAACGAGCTGGAACAGGCCATGGTCGACGACGACGATCCGTGGTTCCAGGCGCTGGTGCACTTCTCGACGAGCTACCTGCGCCTGTTCAACGGTGACAGCGCGGGCGCCGAAGAGGCGTTCGCCAGGTCGCTCGAGCTGTTCCGGCAGATCGGCGACCGGTGGGGCACCGCGCAGGTGCTCGACGGGCTCGCCGAGCTCGCGGACCTGCGGGGTGACCGGGACCGGTCCGCCGCGCTCGTCGACGAGGCGATGGACCTGCTCGGGCAGCTCAACGCGACGGAGGAGCTGGCCGAGCTGTGGGCGCGGCGGGCGGACCGGTTGCTGCGCGACGGCGACCTGACCGACGCCGAAACCGGTCACCGCCACGCGGCGGACCTCGCGCGGCGTGCGGGCGCCTCGACCCTGCTCGGCCTCACCGAGCGCGGGTTCGGCGAGCTGGCCCGGCGTCGCGGGGACTTCGCGCAGGCCAGGGTGCACTTCGAGCGGGCGCTGGCCACGCTGGGCACGGACTGGCAGAGCGACGCGGCGAGCGCCCGGACCCTCACGGCGATGGGCAGGCTCGCCGAGGCGACGGGCGACTGGCCTGAGGCGCGGGCACGGCACCGGCAGGCGCTGGACATCACGCTGGCGCAGCACTTCCGGACCGACATTGCGGACGCGCTGGAGGGCCAGGCGGGGATGACCCTGCTCGACGGCGATCCCGAGCGGGCGGCCGAGCAGCTGGGGATGGCGGTGGCGCTGCGGAGCGCCGCCAGGCCGCACGACCAGGACGTGGCGGCGGTGGCGGCCGGCTGCCAGAAGCTGCTGGGCGCCGACGCCTTCGCAGCCGCCTACGACCGCGGCGCCGCCATGTCCTTCGAGGAGATCGCCGAAACCCTCAGCTCCCCGGAGCCTCAGATCCCGTAGTCCTTCAGCTTCAACGTGTTCGCCGCCTTCAGCGTCATCTTGTCGAACACCCCGGAGAACACGCGGGTCGTCAGCATCCGGTGCGACTGGTTCCGCAGCCACAGACCACGCGCGGTGCGGGGCGCCAGGAACGGGCCGGTGCCCTTCGCCTGCTTCGCGCCCGCCTCGGCGGCCGGGCGAACCTCCGACTCGTACCGCTCGAAGGCCACCGCGTGGTCCCCGCCCGCGGCGGCCAGCTCGCCCGCCAGCACGTACGCCGCCATCATCGCCAGGCCCGTGCCGCCACCGCCGGGCCCCACGCCCCAGCCCGCGTCGCCGACCAGTGCGACCCTGCCGCTGGTGTAGCGCGGCAGGTACACGTGCGCCAGCTCGTCGAAGTACAGGTCGTCGGCGTCGCGCAGGGCGTCCAGCAGGCGCGGGACCTCCCAGCCGACCCCGGCGTACACCGACGCGATCAAACGCTTCACCTGGTCCTCGTCCTTGCGGTCGTAGGTCAGGCCGTCGGCCGCGAAGACGAAACCGATGCTCGCGGGGCCGTCCGGGTCCTGCGCGGCGTACGTCACGCCGCGGCCGAGCACGTTGTAGATCAGCCCGGTGTGGTCGAGCCGCAGGTGGTTCGGCGCGCTGAACCCCGCGCACGCGTACCCCATCTCGGTGCGGAACCGCGACTCCGGCCCGAACGCCAGCGCCCGCACGCCCGAGTGCAGCCCGTCGGCGCCGATCACCAGGTCCACGGTCCGTGGGGCGCCGTGGGCGAACGTCACCTCGACACCCGAACCGGTCTCCGTCAGCGACGTGATCCAGTCGCCGAAGACGTACTCCGTGCGGTCATTCGTCGCCTCGTACAGCACTCGGCTCAGGTCGCCGCGCTGGATCTCGACCTCACCGCTGATCATCGAGGACGGCAGGCTCGCCACGCGCTTCCCGGACGCGTCCAGGATGTGCTGCTCCCCCATCGACGTCTGGTGCGCGCGGATCTCCTCCAGCAATCCCATCCGCCGCAGCACCGCCACCTGCTCGCCGCGGAAGTCCACGGCCTGCCCGCCCTCCCGCAGGGCGGGCGCCCGCTCGACCACGGTCGTCGCGTAGCCAAGACGGTTCAGCCAGAACGCGGTGGACGGGCCGGCGATGCTCGCGCCGGAGATCAGCACTGTCCTACTCATCGAAGCACTCCTCGAACTCGGTTGCCCCGAGCTTCGCCAGGAGCGCTGACCGGCGGCTTACCGTCCGCTGACCGGGCGCGCGTGCACGTGCCAGTGGCCGGTCACCACGAAGCCGCACCGCTCGTACACCCGCTGCGCGCCGGTCGGGTTCTCGCCGTCCACGCCGAGCACCGCCCGCCGGTAGCCGCGCTCGCGGGCCTCCCGCAACACCCGCGCCACCAGGCTCTTCGCCGCTCCGCGACCGCGCGCCTCGGGCAGGGTGCCGACGTACTCGACGACCACCTCGCCGTCCGCGACGCCGCGTTCGACGCACAGCACCAGCGCCGTCACCCGGTCGCCGTCGAGGGTCAGGAACGACAGCTCCGGCCGGAACCCGGCACTGCCGGTGACGCGGTGCCGGAACACCTCGGGCGTCAGCGGCGCGCTGCCGAAGTGCTCGCCGAACGCCTCGTTGAGGGCGAGCCGGGTGGCCTCCTCGTGCCGCGGCTCGTACCGGACCGGCTCGACCGTGGACTCCACGGACGGCAGGGCCGACAGGTCCGCCGTCATGTCGAGGAAGGTGCGCACGTGCTCGTAGCCGCCGCGGCGCAGCACCGACGCGTACCACCGCTGGTTGTCGTGCGCCATGGCGTGCAGTTCCAGCGGCGCTCCCGGGAACACTTTCCGGTGAAGTTCGGAGCTCGCCTCCTCGTACCAGCGGAGCAGCTCCGCGCCGAGGGCGTCCGTCCGGTGGTCCGGGTGCACCATCGATTCGACCCGCATCTGGTGCACCGGATCGGCGGCGGTCCGTCGCGCCGTCATCGCGTAGGCGATCATCCGGTCGCCGTCCAGCACGGCGACCCCCGCCTCGGGCAGCGGCGAGTTCGGCGACTCCAGGCTTTCCCTGATGTCGTCGACGCTGTGCTCCTCCCCCGTGGGCTCCACCTTCTCGCCTGCGGCGAACAACTCCGTCACCGCTTCGGCGTCGTCCAACCGCAGTGCGCGCCAGGTCACAGTCATCGGTCGAGCGTAGGCACAGCCGCTGGCCCGTCCCCAGCGATTTTCCGTGCCCGGGTTACCCTGCTGGCCGTGCTGGTGCTGCTGCCTCCTTCGGAAACCAAAGCCGCCGGTGGGGACGGCCCTCCGCTGGATCTCGACGCCTTGTCGTTCGCCGAGCTGAACCCGCTGCGGCGCAAGCTGGCCGACGCGCTGGTCGAGCTGGCCGGCAACGTTCGGGAGAGCCTGGACGTGCTGGGCCTGTCGGCGCGGCAGGAGGACGAGGTGGCGCGCAACGCCGCGCTCTGGAGCGCGCCCACCCTGCCCGCGCTGGAGCGCTACACCGGCGTGCTCTACGACGCGCTCGACTACGGCGGTCTCCGTCCCGCCGCGCGGGCGAAGGCGGACCGCAGGCTGGCCGTCGCCTCCGCCCTGTTCGGCATCGCCCGCGGCGACGACCGCATCCCGGCCTACCGGCTCTCCGGGGGCACCACCCTGCCCGCGCTCGGCACGCTGCGGTCGCTGTGGCGGCCGGTCCTGGAGCCCGCACTGGCCGAAGTGGACGGTCTGATCGTCGACCTGCGCTCCGGCGCCTACGCCGCGCTGGCCCGCATCCCGCGTGCGATCACGGTGCGCGTGGTCACCGCGAGCGGCAAGACCGTGAGCCACTTCAACAAGGCCTACAAGGGAAAGCTCGCCGCCGCGCTGGCGACCGCCACCCGTGAACCCTCCACTGTGGAGGGCCTGATCGGCGCCGCCGAGCGGGCAGGCATCACGCTGGACCGGGTCGGCGAGCAGGAGCTGGAGCTGATCACCGACCGGTGAACCGCTCCGGCCGGTAGGGCGCGAGGTCGACCGGCACCTCCTCGCCGAGCGCGAGGCAGGCGACGAGACGTCCGGCGAACGGCGCCGCGGTGAGCCCGCCGGGGCCGAACCCGGTGGCGATCAGCACGTCCGGCCGCTCCGCCAGCGGCCCGAGCAGCGGCAGGCCGTCCGGCGAGGCGGGCCGGAAGCCGATCCGGGTTTCCAGCAGCGTCGCGTCGGCCAGGCCCGGCGCGACGGCCAGGGCGTGGTCCAGCACCTCCCGCTGGCCGGCCGCGGTGATGCGGTGGTCGAAGCCGGAGCCGGTCTCCCGCGTGGCGCCCGCGACGACCCGCGAGCCGGGGAAGGCCAGCAGGTAGTGGCTGGACACCGGCAGCACCACCGGCCAGCGCGCGGTGTCCGCGCCCGGCAGTTCGAAGTGGCTGATCTGGCCCCGCTGCGGCGCCACGGACACCGACGGCACCAGCTCGCTGCTCCACGCCCCGGCCGCGACGACGACCTTGTCCGCGTCCAGCTCGTCCCCGGCGACCCGGACGCCGCGCCCGGTCAGCTCCGCCGCGCCCTCGACGATCCGGGCGCCGCGCGCCACCGCGGCGTCGAGCAGCGCCTGCCGCATCCGCCGCCCGTCCACGCGGCCGCCGCCGGCGACGTGCACCGCGGCCAGATCGGGCGCGAGCGCGGGGAACAGCTCGCGGGCCTGCGCCGGATCGAGCCGGGAGACCTCGCCCGCCGCCGGTTCCCCGGCCACGCGCGCACTCACCCGGGCGAACGCCTCGTCGAGTTCGGCCGGGTCCGCCGACACGACCATCCCGCCGACCACCTCGAACGAGGTGTCACCGGCGCCGTCCTCGGCCAGCTGGGCGACCAGCTCCGGGTAGTAGGCGGCGGCCGCGGCGGCGAAGCGGTACTCGTCGTCGCCGCGGCGGCTGGTCCACGGGCACACGATGCCCGCACCCGCGGCCGTCGCCACTCCCGGACGGCCTGCCTCGACCACCACGACCTCGGCGCCGCGGCGGGCGAGCTGGTGGGCGGTGCTCGCTCCGGCGATCCCGGAGCCGATCACGATCACGCGCATGCCGCCAGTCTGCCGGTAATTCGGTTGCGGCCGCAGCGCCGCCGCGGGCATGATCACGCGAAACGCCGGTGCGCTGGGCCCCGGTGGCGAGTGAAGGAGGTGCGTTGTGTCCGTCGTTGTGCTGGGCCGTGCCTTCGCCGCCCGTCCACCCGCCCCACCCGCCTGATCGAACGGCGCCGGTGGGGCCCCTCAGCCTTGGAGACCCACCAGTGCGTCAGCACGATTTCGAAGACTTCACACCACGCTCACGTCGTCGCCGCCCGCGGTTCGACGACGAGATCAACCCCGTCCGCAGCGGCCGCCTGACCGAACAGGAACGGCAGCGGCTCGCCCGCGTGCGCGACGACAGCTACGCCGAACCGGCGGTGCCCGGCGGCGCCGACCGGTACTCGACGTGGGACAGCGCCGAGCACGGCCCGCGCCCGCACCCGGCCTGGCTGGTCACCGAACTGGCCGCCGTGGACACCGAGCTGGGTGTCCTCAAGACCGGCAAGGAGGCCGAGGTGCACCTGCTGCGCCGCGGGCTCCCCGACCGCAGCCGGGAATGCCTGCTCGCCGCGAAGCGTTACCGATCAAGCGAGCACCGCCAGTTCCACCGCGACTCCGGCTACCTCGAGGGCAGGCGCATGCGCCGGTCCCGGGAGAACCGGGCCATGGCGCAGCGCACCTCGTTCGGCCGCAACCTCATCGCAGAGCAGTGGGCGGTCGCCGAGTTCGCCGCGCTCAGTCGCTTGTGGACGATCGGCGCGCCGGTGCCGTACCCGGTGCAGCGGGACGGCACGGAACTGCTGCTGGAGTTCGTCGGAGAGCCCGACGGCACAGCGGCGCCACGCCTGGCACAGCTGCGGCCCGAACCGGACGAACTACGCGAACTGTGGTTCCAGACGATCGGGGCGCTCGACGTACTGGCGTCGGAGGGGCTCGCGCACGGAGACCTGTCCGCCTACAACATCCTCGTCCACGAGGGCCGGATCGTGCTCATCGACCTGCCCCAGGTCGTGGATGTCGTGGCGAATCCGAGAGGAGCGGAGTACCTCACCCGTGACGTCCACAACATCTCCGCGTGGTTTGCCGCGCGGGGTCTGCAGGTCGAGGCCGATGACCTGGCTTTCGACCTGCGGCAGCGGGCGGGGCTGAGGTGAGGTCCCCGACGGTCTTCAGGTATTCTGATCACAGTCCGCAACCGGGCGACGTGAATTCGGGTCGCCCCCTTCATGGGACGCGGACACACCACCGATGGCGCAGCCGCGCCGGGTTCGTCCTTGTGAAAGCCCGCCGAACTTGTTCTTCAGCCTGCCTGCGCGCAGGCACACCGGGCCTCCCTTGCGACGTACCACCACGTCCGAGAGGCAGTGCGTGAGCATCACCCTTGAGTCCACTTCCACCGTGCAGTCGTTCGCCGACCTGAACCTGCCGGAGCCCCTGCTCGGGGCTCTGCGCAAGGCCGGCATCGACGCACCCTTCCCGATCCAGTCGGCGACCCTGCCGGACGCGCTCGCCGGGCGCGACGTGCTCGGCCGGGCGCAGACCGGGTCCGGGAAGACCCTCGCCTTCGGGCTGGCCCTGCTGGCCCGCCTCGAGGGCGGGAAGGCCCGGTCGCGGAAACCCCGCAGCCTGGTCCTCGTTCCCACGCGTGAGCTGGCCCTCCAGGTCAGCGACGCGCTCACCCCGCTGGCCCGCGCGCTGGGCCTGTGGTGCCGGACCGCCGTCGGCGGGATGGCCTTCCCCCGGCAGGCCGACGCGCTGCACCGCGGCGTCGACCTGCTGATCGCCACGCCGGGCCGTCTGTCCGACCACGTCCGGCAGGGCACCGCGGACCTCAGCGAGGTCCAGTTCATCGCCATCGACGAGGCCGACCAGATGGCGGACATGGGCTTCCTGCCCCAGGTCCGGGAGATCCTGGACCTGACCCCGCGGGACGGCCAGCGGCTGCTGTTCTCGGCGACGCTGGACGGCGACGTCGGGCAGCTGGTCAACCGGTACATGCACGACCCGGTCGAGCACTCGGTCGCGCCGGCCACGGCCAGCGTCGACACCATGGACCACTACGTGTTCCAGGTCTCGCGCCAGGAGAAGCAGTCGGTGGTCACCGAGATCGGCGCCCGCGAGGGCCGCACGATCATGTTCGTGCGCACCAAGCACCACGTGGACCGGTTGACCGACCGGCTGCGTGAGCGCGGTGTGCGGGCGGGCGCGCTGCACGGCGGCAAGTCGCAGGGCCAGCGCAACCGGGTCCTGCAGGACTTCCGCGACGGCCACACCACGGTGCTGGTCGCCACGGACGTCGCGGCGCGCGGCATCCACGTCGACGACGTCAGCCTGGTGCTGCACGTCGACCCGGCCGCGGACCACAAGGACTACCTGCACCGCGCCGGCCGCACCGCGCGCGCCGGTGCGTCGGGCACCGTGGTCACGCTGATCACGCCGGACCAGCGGCGCACCGTGCGCCGGATGACCGACAAGGCCGGCGTGCGCGCCGACCAGCTGGTCGTGCGGCCCGGTGACGCGAAGCTGTCCGACATCACCGGCGCCCGCGAGCCGAGCGGGGTCCCGGTGGTCGACCGTCCGCGCGACACCGCCCCGCGCCGGGGTGGCGGCTCGCGTGGCTTCGGCGGCCCGCAGCGGCCGCGCCGGGGCGGCAGCTACGGCGACCGCGACCGCGGTCACGGTGGCGGCTACCGGCAGGGACGTCCGGGCCGCGGCCCGCGTCGCAGCACGCCGTCGGCCAGCTGACGTACTGAACGCAGAACCGCCGCGATCCCAGCCCGGGGTCGCGGCGGTTCTTTCGTTCAGTGAGCCTTTTCAGTGAGTCGCGCGGCGCGCTCATCAACAGCCCCGGCCACCGCCGCTACGCCCTCCGCCGGGTACAAGCCCCAGGCAGCGCTCCAGCGATTCCTGCCGAACCCAGAACTGCCGGGATCCAGCCCGCGATCGCGGCGGTTCTTCAGTCAGCGAGCCTTCCCGGCAAGTCGCGCGGCGCGGGATCGAGCGGCCCGACCACCGCCGCTACGCCCTCCGCCGGGTACAAGCCCAGGCAGCGCTCCAGCAGATCCTGCTGAACCCAGAACCGCCGCGATCCCAGCCCGTGGTCGCGGCGGTTCTTTCGTTCAGCGGCCTTGCCCGGTGAGTCGCGCGGCGTGCAGGCGCGGCGCCGTGGTTCACGCGCTCTGCTCGGCGAGCGCCGCTTCGTAGGCGGTGCGCAGCTTCACGAACACCGACTCCCGCCCTGGCGGGCGCGGGATGCCAAGGTGCTGTTCGCGCAGCTCGTCCATGAACTCGTCCCACAGCTGGGGCCCACCGCGCTCCAGGAGCTCCGCCCGCACGGCCAGTTCGCGGGTCACCGGCAGGTGCCTGCGCCCCCACGCGCCCAGGTGCGCCATCACCGGCACGAGCTGGATCGCCGGCTCCGTCAGGCTGTAGATCACCTTCTGCTTGTGCGTCGGGTCCGGGGCGCGGGACACCAGCCCCAGCTCGGTCAGCCGCTGCAACCGGGACGCGAGGATGTTCGACGCGATCCCCTCCTGCGAGTTCTGCAGCAGCTCCCGGAAGTGCCGCAGGTTGCCGAACATCATGTCCCGGATCACGACCAGCGACCACTTGTCGCCGAGCACCTCGACCGACAGGTTGATCGGGCATCCCGACCGGCGTTCGTCCGTCATCCCACTCTCCTTCCGATTGCAGTTTACAACCGGTTCCGGAAGCAGTACAGTTCCTCGAAACCGATTGCAAACCACAACCAGTCAGGAGAACTCCGATGAGCAAGGTGTTCAGCAGCCCGACCATCTCGATCGACGGCTTCATGGCCGGTCCCCGCCAGAGCCGCGAGCACGGGCTCGGCGAAGGCGGCGAGGAGCTGCACCGGTGGATGTTCGAAGCCGCGGAGGAGAACAAGGCCGAGCGTGAAGCGATCCTCGGCCACGGCGCGTACATCATGGGGCGCAACATGTTCGGCCCGATCCGCGGCGAGTGGGACGACCCCGGCTGGCGCGGCTGGTGGGGCGAGGAGCCGCCGTACCACGCGCCGGTCTTCGTGCTGACCCACTACCCCCACGAGCCGATCGAGATGACGGGCGGCACGACCTTCCACTTCGTCACCGACGGGATCGAGTCGGCGCTCGACCAGGCGCGCGCCGCCGCGGGCGAGCGGTCCGTGGCGGTCATGGGCGGCGCGTCGACGATCGACCAGTACCTGCAGGCCGGGCTGATCGACGAGCTGCGGCTGTCCATCGCGCCGACGGTGCTCGGCGACGGCGCCCGGCTCTTCGCCGGCGTGACCAGCCTGGACCTCGAGCCCGTCTCGTCGCGCACCACCTCACTGGCCACGCACGTGACCTACCGGGTCCGGCGCTAGATCGGGAACAGCTCGAACGTGCAGGCCAGCGGCACGCCGAACGACTCACCGGCCATGGCGGCGAACTGGCGCAGGAACGGCTCCGGCTCGGCCATTTCGCCGCCCAGCGCCGCCAGGTACGCCTTGTGCTCCCGCAGCGAGGCGACCGCCGCGTCGAAGGTGTCGGTGATGTCCACGGCGTGGGTCTGCACCGGCGAGCCGCACACGGCGACCCACCGCACGCCGCTCCACGGTTCCAGACCGAGGTCGCGGAACAGCCAGCGGTTCGCCGCGTCCCGGACCGCGTCCAGGGTCGCCACGCCGACGTTGCGGTGGTCGGCCATGTTGTACCCGCCGCCGGGGAAGGACTCGCGGTGGTTGAGCGTCACCACCAGCTCCGGGCGGTGCCGCCGGACCGCCGCCGCGATGTCCCGCCGCAACGCGATCCCGTTCTCGATCAGGCCGTCCGGGTGGTCCAGGAACTCGACCTCCTCGACCCCGACGACCCTGGCCGCGGCGAGCTGTTCCTGCGTCCGCAGCGGCCCGGCCTCCTCGGGCGGCATGGTGTCGATCCCGGCCTCGCCGCGTGAGGCGAGCACGTAGACCACCGACTTCCCCTGCCCGGTCCACCGGGCGATCGCCCCGGCCGCGCCGTACTCCAGGTCGTCCGGGTGCGCGACCACAGCCAGCGCCCGGTCCCAGTCCTCCGGCATCATCGCCGGTCCCGTGTCGGTCATGGCCCCTCCACTGCCCAGCCGTGGCTCGGTGCGACACTGCGTGACGTGAACCTACCGGCTTCCTCCTCCCCAGAGCAGGTTTTCGACTGGCTCGACGCCGCCGCCGAGAAGCGCGCGGCGGCCGGGCTGACCCGCCGGCTGCGGCCGCGGGGAGCCTCCTCGACGGAGCTGGACCTCGCCGGCAACGACTACCTCGGCCTGGCCCGCGACAAGCGCGTCGCCGGTGCCGCCGCGGCCGCCGCGCTCCGCTGGGGCGCCGGCGCCACCGGCTCACGCCTGGACACCGGCTCCACCGAGGTGCACACCGAGCTGGAGTACGAGCTCGCGCGCTTCTGCGGCGCACAGGCCGCGCTGGTGTTCTCCTCGGGCTTCACGGCCAATCTGGGCGCCGTCACGGCGCTGTCCGGGGCGGAGTCGGCGATCGTCAGCGACAAGCACATCCACACGTCGCTGATCGAGGGCTGCCGCCTGTCCCGCACCGACGTCGCGGCCATCAGCCACTGCGATCCGGCGGCGATCAAGCACGCGCTGGCGACCCGCCGCAAGCCGCGGGCGCTGGTGGTCACCGACTCGGTGTTCTCCGTCGACGGCGACCTCGCGCCGCTGCCGGAGCTGTCCCAGGTGTGCCGCGAGCACGGCGCGGCCCTGCTGGTCGACGACGCGCACGGGTTCGGCGTGCTCGGCGACGGCGGCCGGGGCGCGGTGCACGCCGCCGGGCTGGCCGGTGAGCCGGACGTCGTCACGACCATCTCGCTGTCCAAGGCGCTCGGCGCGCAGGGCGGCGCCGTCCTCGGGCCGCGCCGGGTGATCCGGCACCTCGTCGACACGGCCCGCAGCTTCATCTTCGACACCGGGCTCGCGCCGGCCAGCGCGGCCGCGGCGCTGGCCGCGCTCGGGGTGCTCAAGTCCGAGCCCGACCTGCCGGAGAAGGTCCTGACCAACGCGATCACGCTGTCCGCCCAGCTGCGCGCGGCCGGGTTCCGGGTGAGCAACCCGGAGGCGGCGGTGATCTCGGTTCAGGCGCCCTCCGCCGAATCGGCCGTCGAGTGGGCGGACCGCTGCGCCGAGCAGGGCGTGCGGGTCGGCTGCTTCCGCCCGCCGTCGGTCCCGGACGGGATTTCGCGGCTGCGCCTGACCGCCCGGGCCGACCTGACGGAGTCCGATGTGGACACCGCGGTGAAGGTGATCAGCGAATCGGCGCCAGCCGGCGCCGCATCGTGATGTGCGGGATGCCGTCCTCGTCGAACTCGTCGCCCTCCGCGACGTACCCGAACTTCTCGTAGAAACCGCGGGCGTAGGTCTGCGCGTCGAGCACGCTGTCCGCGTCGCCGACCGAGATCAGCGCGGCGGTCATCAGGCGGGCGGCGAGGCCCCGGCCCCTGGCGTGCTTCGCGGTGACGACCCGGCCGATGCGCTGGACGCCGTCCCCGTCGTCGAGCACCCGCAGGTAGGACTCGATGCCGTCGGGCCCGTCGATCCAGAAGTGGCGGGTCGTCGGGAGCAGGTCACGCCCGTCCAGCTCGGGGTACGGGCAGGTCTGCTCCACGACGAACACCTCCACCCGGAGCCGGAGGATGTCGTACAGCTGCTGCGTGGTCAGGTCCGGTCCGCGGACGCCTCTGTCGGGGTTCACGGACTCCTGACTACCAGAACACGAGCCGCGACGACTCGGCTTCGCTGCGAATCTCGTTCACGTAGGTGAGCACGCGGGTGTACACGCCCGGTTTGCCCGCTTGCGCGCACCCGTCGCCCCACGAGACGAGCCCGATGAGGGTGCCGCCGACGACCAGCGGACCGCCCGAGTCGCCCTGGCAGGCGTCGATCTTGCCGTCCGGGTAACCCGCGCACACCATCGACCGGGAGTCGTAGTTCGAGTAGCTGGCGCGGCAGCCGGAGTCGCTGAGCAGCGGCACCTCGGCCTTGCGCAGCACGTCCGAGCGGGGGCCGCCGTCGGAGGTGCGGCCCCAGCCCAGCACCGTCGCCCGGGTGCCCTCGGCGTACAGCGAGTCGTCGCTGGGCAGCTCCACCGGCTGGTACGGCAGGCTCTGCGCGAGCTTGAGGACCGCGACGTCGTCGCCCTTGCCGGGGTCGGAGAACGAGTCGGGCGTCCACACCTCGCGCACCGACACGGTCTTGCCGTCGTTCGTGCGCTTGTCCGTCCGGCCCGCGACGACCCGCAGGTCCGCCCGTTTCACGGCGTTGGCGCAGTGCGCCGCGGTGGCCACCGCGGTCGAGCTGACGATGACGCCGCCGCAGAACTGGTTGCCGCTCTTGTCGGTCAGGTACACCGCGAACGGGTAGCTGCTGGTGGACGCCTCGGTGCCGCCGACGATGTTCGGGCGGGCGCCGGTGCTCGGCATGGCCGCTGCCACCACCGGCACGAACGCGGCGGCGGTGATGACCGCCGTCAGCGCCAGGCGGAACTTGCGGTCGCGTCGGCGGTGCTTCGCCATGCGCGCGCTCCCTTCGGAAAAGCTCGATGTCCCCCGGTGACGCACCCGATCGCCGGAAACGAATTCGGGGCGTGAGATTGCCGCACATACAGTAATCGACAAGGGCCCGGAACCGGTGTCACTGGATCGGGTGGACTCCGGCTCTGCGAAGCTGGAGACGTGCGAGGAATCGTGGCGCTCCTGCTGGCGCTCGGGCTCGTGGCGTGCGGCGCCCCACCCGAGCCGCCGCCCCCGCCTGTGCCCTCGCCGACGGCCCCGGCGGCCACCACCACGACCACGGCGCCGCCGACCACCACCACCTCCGCCGCTCCGCCGTGGACCGTCGGCGCCACGACGCTGCCCCGTCGCCCGGACGGTTTCGGCGAGATCCGGCCGACCCCGGCGGTGCTGCGCGACCGCCGCCTGCCGACGCGGGACTTCCTGCCGCCGCCCGCGGACGGCCGCTACGCGTCGACAGTCAGCGCGGTCCCGGCCGACGTGCTGGCCCGCAGCACCTGGCAGCCCGCGTGCCCGGTGGCGGTGTCCGCGCTGCGGTACCTGACGATGTCGTTCTGGGGCTTCGACGGGAAGCCGCACACCGGCGAGATGCTCGTCGGCGCCTCCGTCGCCGAGGACGTGACCCGGGTGTTCGGGCAGCTGTTCGCGGCGCGATTCCCGATCGAGGAGATGCGGGTCACCTCGCCTGCCGAACTCGACGCCCCGCCGACCGGGGACGGCAACAACACCAGCGCCTTCGTGTGCCGCCCGGTGCGCGGTCAGACGAACTGGTCGGCGCACGCGTACGGTCTGGCGATCGACCTGAACCCGTTCTGCAACCCCTACACCAAGGGCGACGTGGTGCTGCCGGAACTCGCCTCGGCGTACCTGGACCGCTCGTGGGTGCGGCCGGGCATGGTCGAGGCGGGCGACGCGACCGTGCGGGCGTTCGCCGCGGTCGGCTGGGACTGGGGCGGGGCTTGGCGGGAGCCGGTGGACAGGATGCATTTCACGGCGACCGGCGGGTAGGAACGGGAACAGATTTCGGGTCCGGCCCGGTTGTACGGGTGCGGACTGCTTGGGAGGTAATCACGTGCCCCACTACGACCTGGTGATCGTCGGAACCGGCTCGGGGAACTCGATCCTCGATCCCCGTTTCGCGGGCTGGAAGACGGCGATCGTGGAGAAGGGCGTGTTCGGCGGCACGTGCCTGAACGTCGGGTGCATCCCGACGAAGATGTTCGTGCACGCAGCGGACGTCGCCGCGACGCCGTCGGTGGCCGGCCGGTTCGGCGTCGACGAGACGCTGGACAAGGTGCGCTGGACCGACGTGCGCGACCGGATCTTCGGCCGCATCGACCCGATCGCCGAGGGCGGGCGCGAGTACCGGAAGAGCCACGAGGACAACGCCGGCGTCACCGTCTACGAGGGCCAGGGGCGGTTCACCGGGCACAAGGAGCTGACGGTGTCGTTCGCGGACGGGCGGCCGGACGAGGTCGTCACCGCGGACAAGTTCGTGCTCGCCGCGGGCGGCCGGCCGGTGGTGCCGGACCTGCCCGGCCTCGAGGACGTCCGCTACCACACGTCGGACACGGTGATGCGGCTCGACGCGCTGCCCGCGCGGATGGTGCTCATCGGCAGCGGGTTCATCGCCGCGGAGTTCGCGCACGTGTTCCGCTCGTTCGGGGTCGAGGTCACGCTGGTGGCCCGGTCCGGCGCGTTGCTGCGCGGCGAGGACTTCGACATCAGTGAGCGGTTCACCGAGCTGGCGGCGCAGCGGTTCGACGTGCGGCTCAACCGGAAGGCCGTGCGGGTGCGGTCGTCGGGCACGGGTGTCGCGGTGGAGCTGGAGGGGCCGTCGGGCGCCGAGACCGTCGAGGCGGACGAGCTGCTGATCGCCGTCGGGCGCCGGCCGAACACCGACCTGCTGGACGTGGCCGCGACGGGCGTGACGACGACCGAGGCGGGGCACGTCGTGGTCGACGACCACCAGCAGACCGCGGTCGAGGGCATCTACGCGCTGGGCGACATCTCGTCGCCGTACGAGCTGAAGCACGTCGCGAACCACGAGGCGCGGGTCGTGCAGCACAACCTGCTGAACCCGGAGTCGCCGATGACGGCCGACCACCGGTTCGTGCCGCACGCGGTGTTCACTTCGCCGCAGATCGCCTCGGTGGGCCTGACCGAGCAGGAGGCGCAGGCGCGGGGCGTGCCGTACGTGACGTCCAAACAGGATTATGCGGGCATCGCGTACGGCTGGGCGATGGAGGACACCAGCGGTTTCGCGAAGCTGCTGGCCGATCCGTCGACCGGGCAGCTGATCGGTGCACACATCATCGGCCCGCAGGCGCCGACGGTGATCCAGCCGCTGATCCAGGCGATGAGCTTCGGCCTCGACACGAAGTCCATGGCGCGCGGCCAGTACTGGATCCACCCGGCGATGCCCGAGCTGATCGAGAACGCGCTGCTCAACCTGCCGCTCTGAGCAGGCGTCCGGCGCACTTCCCCGACGGAAGTGCGCCGGCGCGGTCAGACGTAGCGCGGCCGGTCAGCGAGACGTGCAGGCATCGGCTATCACCGAGGTGTCCCGGTAGAACGGATGCACCTCGGCGATCCGCCCGTGCTCGGCCGGGCGCTGGCGGGAATCAGACGTAGCGCGGCCGCCCCGCGAAGAAGCCGAACACCATCTGCCCCACGACCACGGCCAGCAGCATCGCGAACGGCACGCTCCACCCGTGCGTCACGTCGTGCAGCAGGCCGAACAGGAACGGGCCCACCGCGGCCAGCAGGTAGCCGATCCCCTGCGCCATCGCGGACAGCTTCGCCGTCTCCGCACCCGTGCGGGCGCGCAGCGCGATCGTGGTCAGCGCGAGCGAGAACACGGCCATCCCGATGCCCAGGAAGATCGACCACAGCAGCGGCGCGGCCTCCGGCGCGACCATCAGGCCGGTCACGCCCGCGATCCCGAACACGCCGAGCAGCAGGATCCACCCGCTCTGGCTGCCCCGCTTCGCGGCCAGCGGCGGCACGATCAGGCTCACCGGCAGGCCGAGCAGCGACACCAGGCCCATCAGCAGGCCCGCGTCGGCGCGGCTGACGCCCGCGTCCATCAGCACCTGCGGCAGCCAGCCCATCACGATGTAGGCCAGGCAGGCCTGCAGGCCGAAGAAGATCGTCACGACCCACGCCAGCGGGCTGCGGAACAGCGAGCGCGCGGCAGTCGCGTTCTCACCGGACGTCGGGCCGCCGGGCCGGGTGCGCGCGGCGGCCAGCCACAGCACGAGCGCCGCCACGGCCAGCGCCGCCCAGCTGCCGAGCCCGGGGCGCCACCCGCCGAACGCGCTGTCCAGCGGCGGCGTCAGCGCGGAGCCGAGCGCGCCGCCGGCCTGCAGCGCGCCGGTGTAGAGGCCGGTCATCAGGCCGATCCGCGTCGCGAAGGACTCCTTGACCACGACCGGGATCAGCACGTTCGCCAGCGCGATTCCCGCGGTGCCGATCAGCGTCCCGCCCAGCACCACCAGCGGCCCGTCGAGCACCCGCAGCACCAGGCCGCCGGCCAGCAACGCGAGCGCGAGCGCCACGGCCACCGCGATGCCCAGTCGGCGGGCGACCACCGGCGCGGTCAGGCCGGCGAGCGCGAAGCACAGGCCGGGCGCGGTCGTCAGCGCACCGGCCCACGTCGCGGACGCCCCCAGCGTGTCGCGCATCTCGTCGAGCACCGCGCCGACGCTGGTCACCGCCGGCCGCAGGTTCAGCGCGGCGAGCAGAACCGCCACGCCGAGCAACCCGGTGCCGATGAGCACGCGGGACGCGGGGACGCGCGTCTTCTCCTGCACCGATGCCTCATCATTGACCGTCACAGAGGCTAGTATGACAAACGTAGGATGATCGGGTGAAGGGATATCCCCGTGCCACTCGCCACGACCCGCCGGACCGGTCTCGTCGACCAGGTGATCGGGCAGCTCAGGGACGCCATCGCGCAGGGCGAATGGCCGATCGGGCAACGGATACCCACTGAGGCGGCGCTCGCCGAAAGCCTCGGTGTGGGACGCAACACGGTCCGCGAAGCCGTGCGCGCGCTCGCGCACAGCGGCCTGCTGGAGGTGCGCCAGGGCGACGGCACCTACGTGCGCGCGACGAGTGAGGTGTCCGGCGCGATCCGCCGGCTCTGCGGCTCGGAGCTGCGCGAGGTGCTCGGCGTGCGGCGGGCGCTGGAAGTCGAGGCAGCGCGGCTGGCGGCGACCGTCCGCACCGAAGAGGAGCTGGCGGCCATCACCGAGCTGCTGGACCGGCGCGACGCGGCCTACCGCGTCGAGGAGATCGAGACGTACGTGCGCGCCGACACCGAGTTCCACCTCGCTGTCGTGCGCGCCGCCCACAACGAGCTGCTCACCGAGCTCTACCGCGGCATCCTGGAGGCCGTGACCGCGAGTGTCGCGGCCACGACGGACACCCGCCTGCCGGAGTCGGAGGCGATCGGCCACCGCGGCCTGCTGGAGGCCATCGCGGCGCGTGACGCCGAGCGCGCCATGGCCGAGGCCGCGGGTTTCCTGGACTCCCTGATCAGGGAAGCGTGAGGATCTCCGCGCCGGTCGCGGTCACCACCAGGGTGTGCTCGAACTGGGCCGTCCAGCTCTTGTCCTTGGTGGTGACCGTCCAGTCGTCGTCCCAGATGTCGTAGTCGATGGAGCCCAGGGTGATCATCGGCTCGATCGTGAAGGTCATGCCCTCCTCGATCACCGTGGTCACCGACGGGTCCTCGTAGTGCAGCACGGTCGGCGCGGTGTGGAAGGACGGGCCGACGCCGTGGCCGGTGAAGTCCCGCACCACGCCGTAGCCGAAGCGCTTGGCGTAGGACTCGATGACGCGGCCGATCACGTTCAGCTGGCGTCCCGGCCGCACGGCCTTGATCGCGCGCATCGTCGCCTCGTGGGTGCGCTCGACCAGCAGCCGCACCTCCTCCGAGACGTCACCGGCGCAGAACGTGGCGTTCGTGTCGCCGTGCACGCCGCCGATGTAGGCGGTGACGTCGATGTTGCAGATGTCGCCGTCCTGGATCACCGTCGAGTCCGGGATGCCGTGGCAGATGACCTCGTTGAGCGAGGTGCAGCAGGACTTCGGGAAGCCGCGGTAGCCCAGGGTCGACGGGTAGGCGTGGTGGTCGAGCAGGAACTCATGCACCACCTTGTCGACGTCGTCGGTGGTGTTGCCCGGCTTGACGGCCTTGCCGCCCTCCTCCAGAGCCTGCGCCGCGATCTTGCCGGCCACCCGCATGGCCTCGATGACCTCGGGCGTGCGCACCCCGTTGCCGGTGTCCCGCTTCGGCGCCGGCTTGTCCACGTATTCGGGGCGCGGAATGCTGGCTGGCACGGGGCGGCGCGGCGTCTGGACGCCAGGGGTCAACGGAGCACGCTGGGACATGACTCCACCCTACGACCCCCGCGGGCGGGGCGGCCGTGAGCCCGGTCAGAACAGCACGGTCGCGTACCGGCCGACCTGCCTGAACCCGATGCGGCGGTACGCGGCGAGCGCGGGACTGTTGAAGCTGTTCACGTACAGGCTGGCGGTGCGGCCGAGTCCGTTGACGAGCCGGCTCACCACGGCCGCCGTGCCGGACGTGCCGAGGCCGTGCCCGCGCCGGTCCGGCCGCACCCAGACCCCCTGGATCTGGCCGACGCTGCGGGACATCGCACCGATCTCGGCCTTGAACACGACCTCGCCGTTCTCGAACCGGGCGAAGGCGCGGCCGCTGGAGATCAGTTCCGCGACGCGGGCGCGGTAGCTCACGCCACCGTCGCCGGCGCGCGGGTCGACGCCGACCTCCTCGATGAACATCGCGATCGCGGCAGGCAGGTACCGCTCCAGCTCGTCCGGGCGCACCGGGCGCACCAGCGGGTCCGGCTCCACCGCGGGCTGGGCGTCCATCGCCATCAGCGGCTGGTCCTCGCGGACCTCGCGAGCCGGGCCCCACTCCCCCGCCAGCTCGTCCCACAGGCCGAGGACCTGCTCGGCCGGGCCGACCAGCGAGGAGCACACGCGCTGCTTGCGCAGGGCCCGGTCGGCGAAGGACCGCAGGGCCGCGGCGTTGCCGCGCAACGGGATCAGGTTCGGGCCGGAGAAGCACAGTCCGGGCAGCCGGCCACCGCGGGCGCCGCGGTAGTCGGCGGCCCACAGCTCGCCGCCGAGGCGCCAGGGGTCCAGACCGGCCACCTCGACGCGCGCGCTGACCATGCAACTGGCCACCGGGTCCGCCGCGAGCACGGCGCGGACCACGGGATGATCCCGATCACTGAGCAGCCGTGCACCGGCAAGCCGCAACACATCCACCAGATTGCCAGATGGAGTGGTGGATCGGGAAATCGTGGGGGATCAAGGGGCCCCGCGGTAGGTCCCGAAGGTCCACAGGTTGCCCTCCGGATCACGGGCGGTGAACGTGTGCGAGCCGTAATCGGTGTCGTGGAGCGGCGCGACGATCTCAGCGCCGGCCTGGCGCACGCGGTCGTGGATCTCGTCGACCTGGTCGGTGACCACGTACGCGGAGCCGGCGTGCTTCGTGTCGCCGTGGACGCCCTCGGTGTGGCTGGTGCTGCCGAACATGACGCCGCCGCCCTCGGGCCAGCGCAGCTCGGCGTGGGTGATCTGCCCGTCCTCCCCCGGCACGACGAGCGCCTCGCGGAAGCCGAACACCTCGGTGAGGAACGTCAGCGCGGCGTGCGCGTCGTCGTAGCGGAAGGCGGGCCAGACGGTGGGTGGGTTCTCGCTCATGCCTGCGAGTCTGCGTCCGCGGCGGCGTGGCGGTCTTGGAGGAACGGGAGCTCCTCGGTGATCCAGGTGCGGGGCGTGCACCCGGCCAGTGCGCGCCACTCGTTGGACAGGTGGGCCTGGTCGTAGAAGCCGCACTCGACGGCGAGGGTGGCGAGGTCCGTGGGCGCCTCGCGGAGCCTGCTGATGGCGCGTTCGAAGCGCAGCACGCGGGCGGCCTGCTTGGGCGGCAGGCCCAGCTCGCGGCGGAAGCGTTCGGCGAAGTGGCGGCGGCTCCAGCCGACCTCGGCGGCGAGGTCCTCCACGCGGATCAGCCCGCCTGCCGCGGTGAGGCGGCGCCACGCCCAGCCGACCTCCCGGGCGGGCCGGCGGTCGGCGAGGGCGCCGCGGAAGGCGTCGTCGAGGATGCCGAAGCGGTCCGCCCAGGTGGGCGCCTCCGCGAGTTGCTCGGCGAGGTGCTTCGGGCCCAGCTCGGCGAGGTCGACGACGCAGCCGGACAGGTCGGCCGCGGAGACGTGGAACAGGGCGGGCACGGCGAGCGGGTCGATCTCGACGTGGATGCCCGACTGGAAGGCGTCCTGGGCGATGAGGGCGGGCGCGGTGTGCATGCCGCCGACCGCGGCGGTGAAGCGGCCGGGCGACTGGTCCGGGCGGGGCATGCCGGTGAAGCGGATCGGCTCGGCGAGGCTGATGACGAGGGTGACGTGCCGGGAGGGCAGCCCGCGGTGGGTGCCGAGGGTCACGCCGTGCTGCGTGTAGCCGATGTAGCGCGTGATCGCGGGCCGCAACTGCGGATGCGGCGCGCGCACAGCCCACTCGGCGGTCATGGCTCAGAACTCGGTGGTCTCCAGCCGGATCGCGAACGGATCACCGACCTCGACCGGCTGCCCGAAGGGGACCCGCACCGTGCGGCTGTCCGGAACGGCGTCGCGAGGCACCACGCAGAGATCCGGCACGTAGATGCTCCCGGTCGCCCGGATACCGACACCCAGCGTCTGGAGAATGCCGCAACCATCCAGCTCGGCCGACGCGAGCGCGTCGTGCACCGAGCTCGCGGTCAGGTTGTGCTGTCCGGTGGGTGGCGGGGTCATGCAGTTCCCCTCGGCGGTGAGCTCCGGCCGCCAGCCCTCCGGCACGTGCAGTTCGCACCGGATGTCCAGCGCTCGGTTCCAGGCCGCCTCGGGACGTGCGAACGCGGTGCTCATCGACCCACTCCCGTTCTGCCGGGGCCCTCTGCCAGGAGGCTAGCTCACCGTGACGACGGGCGAACCGCTTCCTTCCGCGTCCCCCGCCTCCTCGGCGATCCGCATCGCCTCTTCGATCAGCGTCTCGACGATCTGGTGCTCCGGCACGGTCTTGATGACCTCGCCCTTGACGAAGATCTGGCCCTTGCCGTTGCCGCTCGCCACGCCGAGGTCGGCCTCGCGCGCCTCGCCGGGGCCGTTCACCACGCAGCCCATCACCGCGACGCGCAGCGGGACCTCCATGCCCTCCAGGCCCGCGGTGACCTCGTCGGCCAGCTTGTAGACGTCCACCTGCGCCCGCCCGCACGACGGGCACGACACGATCTCCAGCTTCCGCGGCCGCAGGTTCAGCGACTGCAGGATCTGGATGCCGACCTTGACCTCCTCGACCGGCGGCGCGGACAGCGACACGCGGATGGTGTCGCCGATGCCCTGCCGCAGCAGCGCGCCGAACGCCACCGCCGACTTGATCGTGCCCTGGAACGCCGGGCCGGCCTCGGTGACGCCGAGGTGCAGCGGGTAGTCGCACTGCTCGGCGAGGATCTCGTACGCCCGGACCATGATCACCGGGTCGTTGTGCTTGACCGAGATCTTGATGTCGTGGAAGTCGTGCTCGGCGAACAGCGACGCCTCCCACAGCGCCGACTCGGCCAGCGCCTCCGGCGTCGCCTTGCCGTACTTCTTCATCAGCCGCGGGTCCAGCGAACCGGCGTTGACCCCGATCCGGATGGGCGTGCCGTGGTCCTTCGCCGCCTGGGCGATCTCCTTGACCTTGTCGTCGAACTTCTTGATGTTGCCCGGGTTCACCCGCACCGCGGCGCAGCCGGCCTCGATCGCGGCGAACACGTACTTGGGCTGGAAGTGGATGTCCGCGATGACGGGGATCTGCGACTTCTTCGCGATCGCGGGCAACGCCTCGGCGTCGTCCGCGGACGGGCAGGCCACGCGCACGATGTCGCAGCCGGCCGCGGTGAGCTGCGCGATCTGCTGCAGCGTCGCGTTCACGTCCGCGGTCAGGGTGGTCGTCATGGACTGCACCGAGATCGGGTGTTCACTGCCGACGCCGACGTTGCCCACCATGAGCTGGCGCGTCTTGCGGCGCTCGGACAGCACGGGGGCGGGGAGGGCGGGCATACCAAGCTCGACGCTCATCGAATCCTCTACGGCGTGAGACGGGCTGCTGACGTTGTCCAGCTTACTCACAGGCCGGGCCCGCCCCGGTGGTGACCAGCCGGAGTGAGTTACCCCGCGCGGGGCCCTGACCTGCGAAGACCTGGTGTTACTGCAGCCTGATCGGGTTGACGATGTCGGCGGTGACGGTGAGCAGGGTTACGGCGCCGCCGATCAGCACCAGCACCACGGTGACCGCAGACAGCTTCGAGTAGTCGACCGGGCCACCGGCGGCCTTGCCGCGCAGCTTGCGGATCCAGTCGCGGACGCGTTCGTACCAGACGATCGCGATGTGCCCGCCGTCCAGCGGCAGCAGCGGCAGCAGGTTGAACACGCCGACGAAGAAGTTCAGGCTGGCCAGCAGCAGCAGGAACAGCGACCACAGCCCGGCCTCGACGGCCTCGCCGCCGATGCGGCTCGCGCCGACCACGCTGACCGGCGTGTTCGGGTCGCGCTCGCCGCCGAAGATCGACGACACCACCGCCGGGATGCGTTCCGGGAACTCGATCAGCCGCTGCCAGGTTTGCACGAACATGTCGCCGGTGAACGAGGCCGCGCCGCCGATCGCGGTGATCGCGTTGTACTCCAGCGTGTTCGGGAAGGTCACGCCGATCGAGCCGACGGTGACGATCTTCTCCGGGCCGCTGGGGTTGGCCGGGTCGGTGACCGGGCGCTCGACCCGCACGACGTCGACGGTCAGCGGCACGATCTGCCCGTTCCGGTCGACCTCGAACCGGGTCGGGCCGGACAGGTTCTGGATCAGGGCCGTGACGTCGGCGTAGGTCTTGGTGCGCTGGCCGTTGACCGAGACGATCTCGTCGCCGGGCTGAATGCCGCCGTTCTTGGCGGGCGCGGCGTCGCCGGGCCGGCACACCGGGTTCGCGTACTCCTCGTCGGTGGTCGCGCTGCGCACGCACTCGGAGACGGACGAGATCTGCGGCTTGCCGACGACCGCGTTGGGCAGGCCCATCGTGGCGGCCATCAGGTACAGCACGACGAAGCCGAGGATGAAGTGCGTGACCGACCCGGCGGCCATCACGACGGTGCGCTTCCAGGTCTTGAAGCGCCACATCGCGCGCGGCGCCTCGTCCGGCGTCACCTCGTCCAGCGCGGTCATGCCCGCGATGTCGCAGAACCCGCCGAGCGGGATCCACTTCAGGCCGTACTCCGTCTCGCCGCGGCGGAAGGAGAACACCTTCGGGCCGAACCCGACGAAGTAGCGGCGGACCTTCATGCCGAACGCCTTGGCGGTCAGCATGTGACCCGCCTCGTGCAGTGCGACGGACACGCAGATGCCCAACGCGAACAGCACGACTCCGAAAACGTAGGCCACCCGCTACTTCCCTCCGGTCATGATTTCGGCGGCCCGGGCTCGCGCCCACTCCTCGGCCGCCAGTACCTCCGCGACGTCGCCCGGCTCGCGACGCCACTCGTCGGCGGCCTCCACCACCTCGGTAACAGTGTCCACAATCGCCGTGAAGCCCGCGTTCTGCGTCAGGAAGGCCTCGACGCACACCTCGTTGGCCGCGTTGTAGACCGCGGGGAGGCAGCCGCCGACGGTCCCGACGTGCCGGGCCAGCTCCACGGCCGGGAAAGCCTCGTTGTCCAGCGGTTCGAAGGTCCACTGCGCGGCCTGGTCCCAGCGGCAGGCCGGGGCCGCGCCGGGCACCCGGTCCGGCCAGTTCAGCGCCAGCGCGATGGGCAGGCGCATGTCCGGCGGGCTGGCCTGGGCCAGCGTCGAGCCGTCGGTGAAGGTGATCATCGAGTGCACGATCGACTGCGGGTGGACGACCACGTCGATCTTGTCGCAGCGGACGCCGAAGAGCAGGCTCGCCTCGATCAGCTCCAGGCCCTTGTTGACCAGGGTGGCCGAGTTGATGGTGACCAGGCGGCCCATCGCCCAGGTGGGGTGGGCCAGCGCGTCGTCGACCGTGACGTTCGCCAGGTCGGCGCGCTTGCGGCCGCGGAAGGGCCCGCCGGAGGCGGTCAGCACGAACCGGTCGACCTCCTCGGCGCGGCCGCCGCGCAGGGCCTGCGCCATCGCGGAGTGCTCGGAGTCGACCGGGACCAGCTGGCCGGGCTTGGCCTGCTTGAGCACGAGCGGCCCGCCCGCGATCAGCGACTCCTTGTTCGCCAGCGCGAGGGTCGCGCCGGTCTCGAGTGCCTTGAGCGTCGGTTCGAGGCCCTGGGAGCCGGGCAGGCCGTTGAGCACCACGTCGACCCCGACCGCGCCGATCAGCTGGACGACGGCGTCGCGGCCGGCGAAGATGCGCGGCATCTTGAACTCGCCCCGCGAGTAGCCGCGCTTCTGCGCCTCGGCGTACAGCGCGAGCTGCAGGTCCTCGACGGCCGTGGGCTTCGTCACGGCCACGGCGTCCACTTCGTGCGCCAGCGCCTGCGCCGCCAGCAGCGCCGGGTCGGACCCGCCCGCGGCGAGGCCCGAGATGCGGAAGAGGTGCTGGTTGCGGGCGGCGACGTCGAGGGCCTGGGTGCCGATCGAGCCGGTCGAGCCGAGCACGAGCACGGTGCGGGGTGCGTTCATCGGGGTCATTGTCGCGAACCCGTCCGAGCGGGTCATCGGCGCGGGGCGGGTCGCGGTGTGGAATCATCCGGTTGGACGTTCGTGCAGGGCCTGGAGGAGTGATCGTGGCGAGCAAGGCGGTCGAGAAGCGGCAGCAGGCCGCTCCGGCGAAGGTGGACCCGCGGGACGAGCCGTCGGCCGAGTGGGGCTGGCACGGCGGGTTCCCGAAGGGCGCGCGCATCGCGGGCTGGGTCACGGTCGTCGTGCTGCTGGCGATGATCTACAACAACCACGAGAACAACACCGAGAACGTGTGGCTGGTCGGCATCGCGGCCGGCATCGTGATCGGCCTGCTGCTGGACATCAGGAAGAAGCGCACGGCCTGGCGCCGCTGACGCACCGGACATGATGAGGGGCCCCTCGGCGAGGGGCCCCTTTTTGCTGCTCAGGCGTCCCGCCGGGCGAAGAGGAAGCCGGTCACGGCGACCGCGGCCACGAGCCACCCGGCCAGCACCAGTCCACCCAGCGCGGGCGGCAGGGCACCCGGCCGGTAGAGCGCCGCCCCGGCCCGGTCGGGCAGGTAGGCGGCGGCGGGCAGCAGCGGGGACACCACGTACACCAGTGTCACCACCGTCGCGAGCGCCCCGACGAGACTTCGCACCGCGAGGCCGACGGCGAGCGCGAGCAAGCCGATCAGGACGAGGTACGCGGTGGCTCCGACCACCGGCACGCCGGACGAGAGCGCGCCGGTCAGCGCGGCGGCCGGGGTGGCGACGGCGAGGTAGGCGAGCACCTTCCCGGTGAGCAGCACGAGCCGGTCCGGCACGGCGGCCAGGCTGGTGCGGATCTGGCCCCCGGCGTACTCGGTGGCCGCGGCCAAGACCCCGAGCAGCAGGAACCCCGCCTGACCGAACTCGACCGCGCGGTGGCCGAGCGGGGGCGTGACGACCACGGTGAGCGCGACCGTTCCGGGCACCACGCGCAGGGTGGCCAGCTTGATCAGCTCGGCGAGGACGACGTGACGGAGGGCGTTGCTGCCTGCCACGTCAGGCGTCCCGCCGGCGGAAGACCACCGCGCCGACCCCGAGTGCGAGCAGGGTCCACCCGGCCAACACCAGACCGCCTGCGGTGGGTGACAGCGGCGCCGTCAGGGGGCTGTTCCGCACGAACAGTTGCGCCCCTGCCGCGTCGGGCAGGAACTTCGCCGCCGGGAAG
>NZ_JBEXTZ010000054.1:0-55186 GCF_040614195.1 Amycolatopsis sp. NPDC006125 | reverse complement strand
CGGCCTCATCGAGGTCCGACACCCGGCGCCAGTCACCGTAGGCATCCCGCGCTCCGGCATCACCGATCCGCACCGACCGCAGCGCGCGGCTACCCGCAGCGCGCGGCTACCCGCAGGGTGCGGGCAGCCCACGGGGCGCGCCCATTTCCGGAACACCGAGCCGAGCCGTGCCCGGCCGGCCGCCCGCCCGCTGCGGCCCGCCCGCCCGCGCGGGCCGCAGGAGGGTCAGATCTTCCGGTCCGTCCAATAAGGATCCCGCAGCTTGCGCTTGTACAGCTTCCCGTTGGGATCCCGCGGCAGCTCCTCGGCGAAGTCCACACTCCGCGGCCACTTGAACTTCGCCAGCCGGCCGCGCACCCAGTCCAGCAGCTCCTCCGCCAGCTCGGGCCCCGGCTGAACTCCCGGCGCCGGCTGGACGACCGCCTTGATCTCCTCGCCCCAGTCCTCGTGCGGGATGCCGAACACCGCCACGTCCGCGACCTTCGGGTGCATCACCAGTTCGTTCTCGATCTCGGCCGGGTAGATGTTCACCCCACCCGAGATGATCATGTCGTTCTTGCGGTCGTGCAGGAACAGGTAGCCGTCCTCGTCCAGGTAACCCACGTCGCCGAGGGTGAACAGGTTCCCGACCCGCGCCTTGCGCGTCTTCTCGGCGTCCTTGTGGTACTCGAACGTCGACGAGCCCATCCGCATGTACACCGTGCCGGGCTGGCCCGCGGGCAGCTCGTTGCCGTCGTCGTCCAGGATCTTGATCACCGAACCCGGCCACGGCAGCCCCACCGAGCCGGGTTTGCGCAGCCACTCCTCGCCGGTGATCATCGTCCCGCCGCCCTCGGTCGCGGCGTAGTAGTCGGTCACCACCGGGCCCCACCACTCCAGCATCCGCCGCTTCACCTCGGGCGGGCACGGCGCCGCGCCGTGGATCATGTTCCGCAGCGACGACAGGTCGTACCGCGACCGCACCTCCTCCGGCAGCGCGAGCAGGCGCCGGAACTGCGTGGGCACCATGTGGCTGTGCGTGACGCGGTACCGCTCGATCAGCCGCAGCATCTCCTCCGGGTCCCACCGGTCCATCAGCACGACCGTGTGCCCCAGCTGGATCGAGATCGACGCGAAGTTCAGCACCGCCGTGTGGTAGAGCGGCGAACCGCACAGGTGGACGTGGCCGTCGAACGGCTTCAGCCCGAAGATCCCGAAGAACCACGTGGACGCCGCCGGCACGCTGTCCGGATCAGCCCCGCTCAGCGGCCGCCGCACACCCTTGGGCCGTCCCGTCGTGCCGGAGGTGTAGAGCATCGGCGACCCCGCCGTCCGCCCCTCCGGGCGCCCGCTCCCCCCGGCGCCCAGCTCGGCCACAGCGCGGAACCCCTCGATGCGCCCCACCGCGAACCGGCCGGAAGCGGGCACCCCGGCTTCGTCCGCCGCGGCGATCGCCACGTCGGCGAACCGCTCGTGCGCGAGGAACGCCTTCGCCCCCGAATCGGACAGGATGTAGGCCACCTCGGGCCCGACCAAGTGCCAGTTGACCATCACCACGTACAGCCCGGTCTGCAGCGCGGCGAAGTACGCGGCCAGCAGCTCGTCGCTGTTGGGCTGCAGCACCACCACGACGTCGCCGGTCTCCAGGCCCAGCTCGCGCAGGCCGCGCGCGTAGGCGTTGGCCTTGTCGGCGAGCGCGCCGTAACCGACCTCGCTGCCGTCGGGGTTCACGATCGCCGTCCGGTCCGGCTGCCCGGCCGCGATGTTCCACAGGCCGATCGTCTCCAGTGCAGTGGTCATGCACCCGAATCTAGAACTTGTTCCACTTACCGCGCAACCTTCCGGCAGAGCGTCTTGCCGCCAGATCGAGAACGTGTTTCACTTCGATTCGTGAGTACACCGCTGTCCGCGCCGCTGGATCTCGCCTTCGACTACACCCGCTCCCTCGGGCCCGTGCTCGGCCGGTTCGCCGCCGGACTGCGCGAGCGCCGCATCGAGGGCGTGCGCGGCTCCGACGGCCGCGTGCACGTGCCGCCGGTGGAGTACGACCCGGTCACCGCCGCGGCGCTCACCGAGTTCGTGCCGGTGTCCGACGAGGGCACCGTGCTGAGCTGGTCCTGGATCCCCGAACCGCTGGACGGCCAGCCGCTGACCACGCCGTTCGCGTGGGCGCTGGTCCGCCTGGACGGCGCCGACACCGCGATGCTGCACGCCGTGCACGTGAACAGCCCAGCGGAGATGCACACCGGGATGCGGGTGCGCGTGCGCTGGGCCGACGAACCCGCCGGCCACATCCGCGACATCGCCTACTTCCTGCCCGTCGGCGCCGAAGACGGGCCCTCCCCCGCGCCACCACCGAAGTCCGAACAGGACGGTGTGATGGTCACCCCGATCGAGCTGCACTACCAGCACTCGGCGTCGCCGGAGGAGAGCCGTTACCTGCGCGGCCTCGCCGAGGGCAAGCTCATCGGCCAGCGCTGCCCGAAGTGCGAGAAGGTCTACATCCCGCCACGCGGCGCCTGCCCTACCGACGGGGTGCCCACAGTGGACGAAGTGGAGCTGCCGGACACCGGGATCGTCACCACGTTCTGCATCGTCAACGTGCCGTTCCTCGGCCAGCGCATCAAGCCGCCCTACGTCGCGGCGTACATCCTGCTCGACGGCGCCGACATCGCGTTCCTGCACCTCGTCCTCGGCTGCGACGCGTCCGAGGTCCGGATGGGCATGCGGGTGAAGGCGAACTGGAAGCCACGTGACGAGCGGTGGACGAGCCTGGAGAACATCAGCCACTTCGAGCCGACCGGCGAGCCGGACGCGCCCTACGAGTCCTTCGCCCACCACCTGTAGAGGGGAACTGCCATGCGAGACGTCGCGGTGGTCGGGTTCGCCCAGGCCCCGAACGTGCGCTCCACACCGGGCACCACGAACGGCGTGGAGATGCTCGTGCCCATCTTCGCCCAAGTCTACGAGCAGACCGGACTGTCCAAGTCGGACATCGGGTTCTGGTGCTCCGGCTCGTCGGACTACCTGGCGGGCCGGGCGTTCTCGTTCATCTCCGCGATCGACGCGATCGGCGCGTTCCCGCCGATCCACGAGTCGCACGTGGAGATGGACGCGGCCTGGGCGCTGTACGAGGCGTGGCTGAAGATCCGCACCGGCGAGGTCGACACCGCGCTGGTCTACGGCTTCGGCAAGTCCTCCGCCGGGCAGCTGCGCCGGGTGCTGGCCCTGCAGCTCGACCCGTACACGGTCGCGCCGCTGTGGCCGGACTCGGTGAGCATCGCGGGCCTGCAGGCGCGGCTCGGGCTGGACGCCGGCCTGTGGAGCGAGAAGGACCTGGCCGAGGTGGCCGCACGCAGCCGCGCCGACGCCACCCGCAACCCGCACGCCCAGTTCTCCGGCGCCAGCGAGATCGCCGACCTGCTGGACGCGCCCTACGTCGCGGATCCGTTGCGGGCGCACGACATCGCGCCGGTGACCGACGGCGCCGCGGTGATCGTCCTCGCCGCGGCCGAGCGGGCGCACGAGTTCGCCGAGCGGCCCGCGGTCATCACCGGCATCGAGCACCGGGTGGACACGCCCGTGCTCGGCGCGCGGGACCTGACCCGGTCGCCGTCCACCGAAGCGGCCGGGCAGGCGGTCGGCACCGGTGACGTGGAGGTCGCCGAACTGCACGCGCCGTTCACCCACCAGGAACTGATCCTGCGGACCGCGCTCGGGCTCGGCGACGACGTGCGCGTCAACCCCTCGGGCGGTGTGCTCACCGGCAACCCGATGTTCGCGGCCGGGCTGGCGCGCATCGGCGAGGCCGCCACCCGGATCCTCACCGGCCAGGCCTCGAAGGTGCTCGCGCACGCGACCAGCGGCCCGGCCCTGCAGCAGAACCTCGTCGCGGTCCTGGAGGCGTGAGAATGGCGAAGCAGCTCGCCGCGGTGCTCGGCACCGGGCAGACCCACCACCGGGCCAAGCGGACCGACGTGTCCATGCCCGGCCTGCTGCGGGAGGCGATCGACCGCGCGATGGCCGACGCGCAAGTGGAGTGGCCGGACATCGACGCGGTGGTCATCGGTAAGGCGCCCGACCTGTTCGAGGGCGTGATGATGCCCGAGCTGTTCCTGGCCGACGCGCTCGGCGCGACCGGGAAACCGTTGCTGCGCGTGCACACGGCCGGTTCGGTGGGCGGGTCGACGGCGCTGGTGGCGACGAGCCTGGTGCAATCCGGCATCCACCGGCGGGTGCTGACGGTGGCGTTCGAGAAGCAGTCCGAGTCGAACGCGATGTGGGCGTTGTCGATCGCGCCGCCGTTCACGATGCCGGTCGGCGCGGGCGCGGGCGGGTACTTCGCGCCGCACGTGCGGTCCTACATCCGGCGGTCCGGCGCACCCGAGCACGTCGGGGCGATCGTCGCGGCGAAGGACCGGCAGAACGGGGCGCTGAACCCGTACGCGCACCTCAAGCAGCCGGACATCACGGTGGAGAAGGTGCGGGCCTCGCAGGTGCTGTGGGACCCGATCCGCTACGACGAGACCTGCCCGTCCTCGGACGGCGCGTGCGCGATGGTGATCGGCGACGAGGCCGCTGGCGACGCGGTGCAGGGCGCGGCGTGGGTGCACGCGACTGCGATGCGCACCGAGCCGACCACGTTCGCCGGCCGGGACCAGGTGAACCCGCAGGCGGGCCGGGAGGCGGCCGCGGCGCTGTGGCGCGAGGCGGGGATCACCGATCCACTGTCCGAAATAGACGCAGCCGAGATCTACGTGCCGTTCTCCTGGTTCGAGCCGATGTGGCTGGAGAACCTCGGTTTCATGCCCGAAGGCGAGGGGTGGAAGCTGACCGAGGCCGGGGAGACCGCGCTGACCGGGCGGCTGCCGGTGAACCCGTCGGGCGGGGTGCTGTCGTCGAACCCGATCGGGGCGTCCGGGATGCTGCGGTTCTCCGAGGCGGCGAAGCAGGTGATGGGCCGGGCGGGCGACTACCAGGTCGACGGCGCACGCCGAGCGCTGGGCCACGCGTACGGCGGCGGCTCCCAGTACTTCGCGATGTGGGTGGTGGGCTCGGAGAAGCCCTAGACGGCGGTGGGCAGATCGAAGGCCGCGAACACCGCCGGGTCCTGAAAGACGACCGTGCGGGTGATCCGCTCGCCGGCGACGGTGAACACCTGCAGGGTGTGCAGGCGGTGCCCGCCCGCGGGATCCGGGGCGTAGGCGGCCGCGGCCGGCTGGCCGTTCGCCCCGGTCGGGACCATCCGCCAGCCCACGCCGCGCATCGCGAACACCCGCCGGATGAACGCGGCGTAGTCGTCGCGGCCGCGGTACCACAGGGGCACCGGCGGCATCTCCAGCACGGCATCGTGGGTGAGCAACTCGACCAGCGCGTCCACGTCGGCCGCCTCGAACGCTCGGACGTAGGCCTCCACGGTGCGGCGCGCAGCGGGGTCGCCGGACGGGGCGACGTCTTCGAGGGCCGCGACGGACAACCCCGCCCGCGCCCGCTGCAGGGCGCTGTTCACCGAAGCGACCGACGTGTCCAGCAGTCCGGCCACCTCGGCGGCGCTGAAAGCCAGGACCTCGCGCAGCACCCAGACGGCCCGCTGCCGCGGCGGCAGCGTCTGCATGGCCGCGACCAGCGCCAGCCGCATGCTGTCCCGCCGCACGGCCTGGTCCGCCGGATCGCCGAGCCGGGCGTCGGGGAAGGGCTGCAACCAGGGCACGTCGAAGGCCGGCCGCAGCGGCTCCCCCGGGTCGGTGCTGGGCGCGCCCAGCCCGGACGGGAGCGGCCGGCGCGCCTTGCCCGCCAGCGCGGTCAGGCAGGCGTTGGTCGCGATGCGGTACAGCCAGGTGCGGATCGACGCCCGCCGCTCGTCGTAGCGCTCGCGGGCCTGCCACGCCCGCAACATGGTCTCCTGCACCAGGTCCTCGGCCTCGTGGACCGACCCGAGCATCCGGTAGCAGTACGCCAGCAGCTCCGCCCGGTGCGGTTCGGTCAGCGCTGCGAAATCCACCGTGGCCATCGCGATGAGTATGGCGGCACCCGCCGGTATGTACCTCCGCCGGGCCACACCGGGCCGGCAGAGGACAACCGAGGAGTGCACATGGGCACGTTGATCGTCATCGAGTTCGTCACGCTGGACGGCGTCGTCGAGGACCCGGACGGATCCGGCGGCACACCGGGCGGCGGCTGGGCGTTCCGGCACGGCCCCGAGGCGGTGGCCGGCGACAAGTTCGGGCTCGGCGCGCTGCTCGACACCGGCATGCTGCTGCTGGGCCGCGTCACGTGGGAGCTGTTCGCGAAGCTCTGGCCGGGCCGGACCGACGAGTTCTCGGCGAAGATGAACGCCATCCCGAAGCTCGTCGTGTCCCGCTCGCTGACCAGCGCGGACGCGTGGCAGAACTCGTCCGTGCTCGACGGGGACCTGGCCTCGGCGGTGCGCGGGACGGACCGGGACCTCATCGTCACCGGCAGCATCGGCGTCGTGCACGCCCTCGCCGCCGAGAACCTCGTCGACGAGTACCGGCTCCTGGTGTTCCCGACGGCGCTCGGCACCGGGCGGCGGCTGTTCACCGCGCCCGCGGATCTGCGGCTCCACGCGGTCCGGCAGCAGGGCGCCGCGGCGCTCCTGACCTACCGGGCGGCGACCGGGAAACCGCCCACCTCCCGCTCATAAGCAGCCGCCACCCGGAGGCACATCGCGTCGTCGAAGCGGCGGCCCGCGATCATCAAGCCCGTCGGCAAGCCGTCCACCGGCGCGGCGGGCACCGAGATCGCCGGGTGGCCGCTCGCGTCGAAGGGTGCCGTGTTGCCGACCATGCCCAGCGCGTTGACCATCCGCTCCTCGCGCGTCGCGTCCGGGCCGGGCAGGGGCTTCGCCACGTACGGGACCGTCGGCAGCACCAGCACGTCCACCTCGGTCAGCGCCGCGTCGTAGCCGGCGCGCAGCTCCCACGCCAGCTCGCGCGCCATCGCGTAGTGGCGCATGTCGTAGCGTTCCGCGGCGTACGCGCCGGTGAGGATCATGGTCTTGAGCGTGTCCGACATGTCGTCGGCGTGCACGCGCCGCCCCTGCGCGAAGTGCACCATCAGCTCCGGGTCGTACCGGCCGGGCACGTTCATGCCGTAGCCGTTGCCGTCGATCATCTGGCGCGCCGTGCCGTCCGTACCGATCACGGTCCACACGTCCAGCCCGTCGCGGTGCCACGGCACGCTGACCTCGGACACCACGGCGCCCGCCGCCGCGAGCCGGTCGGCCGCGGCGCGGACCGCGTCGTCGACGCCCGGTTCGGACATCGGCAGGCCGAAGCCCTCGGTGAGCACGCCGACCCGCACGCCGCGGATGTCCTGCTCGACCGCGGCCAGGTAGTCCGGCGGCTCCGGCGTGCGGAACTGGCGCGGGTCGAAGCCGTCGTCACCGGCGAGGACGCTCAGCAGCAGCGCGGCGTCCCGGACCGTGCGGGTCATCGGGCCGAGGTGGTCGATCGTGGTTTCGATGGGGAACGCGCCGGTGTAGGGCACGAGCCCGTGCGTCGGCTTGTGCCCGACCACGCCGCAGAACGCCGCCGGCATCCGCACCGAACCGCCCTGGTCGCCGCCGATCGCGAAATCGGCTTCACCGGCGGCGAGCAGGGCCGCGTTGCCGGACGACGAGCCGCCGGCGTGCCGGGTGGGGTCCCACGGGTTGCGCACCGGACCGGAGGCGGAGGTGAAGCTGGACCCGGAGTAGCACAGGTCCTCGCACACCGCCTTGCCGACGATCGTGCCGCCCGCCGCGAGCACCCGGCTCACGACGGTCGCGTCCCGGCGCGGCACGAACCCCTCCACCGCGCGGGATCCGTTCATCATCGGCACCCCGGCGACCGCGATGTTGTCCTTGATCACGACCTCGCGGCCGCTCAGCGGACCGTCGCCGGTCGGCGGGATCCGGGTGCGCACGTACCACGCGCCCAGCGGGTTGTCCTCCGGCCACTCGTAATCGCGGTGCGGGGCGCTGGGCGCCGAGCGGGTGTACAGGCGCTCGACGGCCTCGTGGGCGGCGAGGTTGGCCTCCACGAGACCGGCGAAGGACTTGCGGTCGGCTTCGCCGAGGCGGAAGCCGTGACGGGCGGCGAGCTCGGCGAGTTCTTCCGGGGTGGGCGGGACGACGGGCACCGGGCACCTCCTGGCGACGAGGACCAGAGGTGCAGCGTAACCCCTATTCGTAGGCGACCCGGTAGTGCTTGATGCCGTTGAGCCAGCCCGACCGCAGCCGCTCCGGCGCCGCGATTTCGCGGATACCAGGCATTTCGTCGGCGATGGCGTTGAAGATCAGGTCGATCTCCAGGCGCGCGAGATTCGCCCCGATGCAGTAGTGCGAGCCGGTGCCGCCGAAGCCGACGTGCGGGTTCGGATCCCGCAGCACGTCGAACTTCTCGGGCTCGTCGAACACCTCGGGGTCGAAGTTGGCCGAGCTGTAGAACATGCCGACCCGGTCGCCCTTGCGGATGTGCTGGCCGCCCAGCTCGGTGTCGGCGGTCGCGGTGCGCTGGAAGGCGATCACCGGGGTGGCCCAGCGGACGATCTCGTCCGGCGCCGTCTTCGGCCGCTGCTCGCGGTAGAGCTCCCACTGGTCGGGGTGGTCGAGCATGGCCTTCATGCCGTGGGTGATGGCGTTTCGGGTGGTCTCGTTGCCCGCCACGGACAGCAGGATGACGAAGAACCCGAACTCCTCCGAGCTGAGCGACTCACCGTCCACATCGGCCTGGACGAGCTTGGTGACGATGTCGTCCATCGGGCACTTCCGGCGTTCCTCGGCCATGTTCCATGCGTAGCCGACGAGTTCGGCGGAGGCAGCGATCGGCTCGACGTCGTACTCCGGGTCGTCGTAGCCGATCATCTGGTTGGACCAGTCGAAGATCTTGCGGCGGTCCTCCTGCGGGATGCCGATGAGCTCGGCGATGGCCTGCAGCGGCAGCTCGCACGCGACGTCCTCGACGAAGTCGCCGGAGCCCTTCTTCTTCGCCTCGTGCACGATGCGCGCGGCGCGGTCGCGGAGGGTGTCCTCCAGGCGCGCGATGGCCCGGGGCGTGAAGCCCTTCGACACGATGCGGCGCAGCTTGGTGTGCTGGGGCGCGTCCATGTTGAGCAGGACGAGGCGGTTCGCGTCGAGACCCTCGTCGGTCATGTTCTCGTCGAACCGGATGATCGCGAGCTTCTCCTGCGAGGAGTACAGCTCGCTGTCCCTCGACACGGTCTTGACGTCCTCGTGCCGGGTGACGACCCAGAACCCGTCGTCGCGGAAGCCCGCGCGGTTGTGCGGCTGCGCGTTCCACCAGACCGGCGCGGTCTTGCGGAGCTCGGCGAACTCCTCCAGCGGAAGCCTTGCCGCGATCAGGTCGGGGTCGGTGAAATCGAAGCCGGCGGGGATCAGGGGCGTGGCCACGGCTACCTCCCGAGGTGCCTCACGTCGTCGTGGAACACGTTCTAAACCCGATTAGAGCATACGGTGTTAACTAAGTCGAGAGGTTGAGTGAAACCCGTTTACTCGATCTTGAAAGCCCTGGTGGTCCGATTGGTCACCAAATGGCGGTTGACCTGGGTCACACTTGCTCAATATTGAAACAAGTTCTACTTTGAACGAGAGTCGAGTGGAGGAGAGCTGCCGTGGGTGAACCCGTCATCGTCGAGGCCGTGCGGACCCCGATCGGGAAGCGGCGTGGCTGGCTGGCCGGGTTGCACGCGGCCGAGCTGCTGGGCGTGGCGCAGCGGGCGCTGGTCGAGCGGGCCGGGCTGGACGCCGCGATCGTGGAACAGGTTATCGGCGGTTGCGTCACGCAGGCGGGTGAGCAGTCGGGCAACGTGACGCGCACGGCGTGGCTGCACGCCGGCCTGCCGGAGACGACCGGCGCGACGACGATCGACGCGCAGTGCGGCTCGGCCCAGCAGGCCGCGCACCTGGTGGCCGGGTTGATCGCGGCAGACGCGATCGAGGCCGGCATCGCGTGCGGGGTGGAGGCGATGAGCCGCATCCCGCTGGGCGCGAACCGCGGCGTGGACGCGGGCGCGCCGAAGCCCGCCTCGTGGGCGATCGACATGCCCAACCAGTACGGCGCGGCCGAGCGGATCGCCGAGCGGCGCGGCATCACCCGGGAGGACGTCGACCGGTTCGGGGTGGCGTCGCAGACCAAGGCGGCGACGGCGTGGGCGCAGGGCCGGTTCGACCGCGAGGTGACGCCGGTGAAGGCGCCGGTGCTCGACGCGGAGGGCAGGCCCACCGGGGAGACCCGGCTGGTCACCCGCGACCAGGGTCTGCGCGACACCACGCTGGAGGGGCTGGCCCGGTTGAAGCCGGTGCTCGACGGTGGCGTGCACACCGCCGGCACGTCGTCCCAGATCTCCGACGGCGCGGCGGCCGTGCTGATCATGGACTCCGCGCGGGCGGCGGCGCTGGGCCTGCGTCCCCGGGCGCGGATCCGCGCGCAGGCACTGGTCGGCGCCGAGCCGTACTACCACCTGGACGGCCCGGTGCAGGCGACGACGCGGGTGCTGTCGCGCGCCCGGATGGCGGTCGGTGATCTCGATGTGTTCGAGGTCAACGAAGCGTTCGCCTCGGTGGTGCTGTCCTGGCAGCAGGTGCACGAGCCGGATCCCGAGCGGGTGAACGTCAACGGCGGCGCCATCGCGCTGGGGCACCCGGTGGGCAGCACCGGCGCGCGCCTGTTGACGACGGCCCTGCACGAGCTGGAACGCCGCGACGGCGCGACCGCGCTGGTGACGATGTGCGCGGGCGGAGCGCTGTCGACGGCGACCATCCTGGAACGGCTGTAGGGCGCCTCGAGCCGAACCGACGGAGTGGTCGCCATGACGACCAACCCGGGGCCGCTGTAGCGCGGGCACGGGCTCCAGAGGCAACGCTCGCCCTGACCCGCATCCCGCGGCAGTCGCACGTCCCCGGCGCGGGAAAGGCCAACAGTGCACCACCGGCACGGCCGCCCACGGCCCGCCGACGGGCACCACGCCAACCCTCACGTCGGCCGCGTGCGGGGTGTCCTCATACCTGTCTCACGTGCGCTCGAAACGCAGCGCACCACCGGCACGGCCGCCCACGGCCCGCCGACGGGCACCACGCCAACCCTCACGTCGGCCGCGTGCGGGGTGTCCTCATACCTGTCTCACGTGCGCTCGAAACGCAGCGCACCACCGGCACGGCCCCCCACGGCCCGCCGACGGGCACCACGCCAACCCTCACGTCGGCCGCGTGCGCGGTGTCCTCGTACCTGTCTCACGTGCGCTCGAAACGCACCACCTCCCGGCCCGGCCACCAGGTGGTCGCCACCAGCTTGTCGCCCTCGACCGTCGTCAGCACCGCCTGCCGGAGGTCCAGCCGGAAGAGGTGGCTCGGTTGCATGTCGCCCTGGATGGCGTTCAGGACGGCCTTCTCGGTGACCTCGATCGCGACCCCGGACAGCTTCGCGTCGCCCTCGCCGGACGGGAAGGCGTGCAGCGCGAACCGGCCGTCGCGCTGCAGGTCGCGCGCCTTGCGCGCACCCCACATCGACCCGATGTACAACTCGGGCTCCCGGAGGTCGACCTCGGTGCCGCTCACCCGGGGCGACCCGTCCCGCCGCAGAGTCGCCAGCACGTGTGTCTCCGCAGCCGTCAACCGCTCACGCACCGCCGCCGCCAGTGCCGGTGCCTGCTCTTCGAATTCCCGCCAGTTCGCCACGTCCGCAGTGTGACAGGGGGCACCGACAAAAACCGGACGCGCGCGGACCGCCGCCCGGCTAAGGTGCGTGCCGTGCCCGACGCGATCTTCGCCCACCCGCGCCTCGCCCAGGTCTACGACACCTTCGACGGCGAGCGCGACGACCTCGACCTGTACCTGTCGATCGCCGACGAGCTCGAGGCCGAACGCGTGCTGGACGTCGGTTGCGGCACGGGCAGCCTCGCCGTGCTCCTCGCCGCGAAGGGACGCACCGTCGTCGGCGTCGACCCGGCGGAGGCGTCGCTGGCGGTCGCCCGGACGAAGGACCCGGACGGGAACATCACCTGGATCCACGGCGACGCCACGGATCTGCCCCCGGCGGCCGGTGATCTCGCTGCCATGACGGGGAACGTCGCGCAGGTGTTCCTCACCGACGAAGACTGGGGCCGGACCCTCGCGGGCATCCGGACCGCGCTGCGCCCCGGCGGCCACTTCGTGTTCGAGACGCGCCGCCCGGACCGGCGCGCCTGGGAGGACTGGGCCGCGGCGACCGCCCCGCTGGTGCTCGACGTGCCCGGCACCGGCCGCGTGGAGCGCCGCATGGAGGTCACGGACGTCAGCCTGCCGCTGGTGTCGTTCCGCTTCACGTACCGGTTCCTGGCCGATGGCGAAGTGGTCACATCGGACTCGACGCTGCGGTTCCGCGAGCGCGACGAGGTCGAGGAAAGCCTCGCCGCACACGGGTTCCGCGTGGCCGACGTGCGGGACGCCCCGGACCGGCCCGGCATGGAGTTCGTGTTCCTCGCCCAGCGGGACTAGCTCTGGCGCCGCGGCCCCGGTTCACCACTGAGCTGCACCGCCTCCGCGATTTCGACGAGCGTGGCGATCGGGTCGTCGCCGAGGGGGTAGACGCCGACGTGGTCCGCGCCGGCCGCTCGATGGGCCAGCAGCCGCGTCGCCGTCGTGGCCGGGTCGCCGTGTGCGACGAGTGCGTCGATGAGCCGGTCGCTGCCCGCGCCGGAGAGATCGTCCTCGGTGAAGCCGAGACGCCGGAGGTTGCTCGCGTAGTTGTGCACCCCCAGCGCGGTTCCGGGCGGCGCGGACCGGGCGACCGCGCGGGCCCGGTTCACGTCCGGCTCGACGAGGGCGAAATGCCCGGGCAACAGCACCTTCCCGGGGCCGAGGATCGAGCGGGCTCGCCGGGTGTGCTCCGGGGTGACCATGCCGGGAATGGCTCCGGCGGTGCGCTCCCCTGCCATGCGCAGCATCCGCGGCCCGAGCGCGGCCACCACGATGCGGCCGGACGGCACGCCCGCACTGGCGAGCCGGTCCAGGTAGGACACCAGTGTGTCGTACGGGGAGGCGTATTCGGCGTGCACTTCGCGGTGGCCGATTCCGACGCCGAGCAGGAAGCGCCCGGGGTGCCTGGCTTCGATCCGGTGGTAGGAGGCCGCGACGGTGTCCGCGTCGGCGGTCCAGACGTTCACCACGCTCGTGCCGACGGTCAGCCGGGTGGTCGCGTCGAGCAGCTCCTCCGCGAGGGTGAGGTCCGCCGGAGGCGAGGCGTCCAGCCAGAGCGTGCCGTAGCCGGCGCGCTCCACCTCGATGGCGCGGTCCGGGTTCACTGCGTGCTCGCGCAGGTGCGCGCCGAGCAGACCGAGATCGATGTCCATGTCCCGACTCCACCACCAGGGCTTGCCGGGAACCAGAACCAAGGCTGCCGCACAGCGATAACCTCGAAGCATCGTCGCAGAGGAGACCGGGTGGAACTACGGGCGTTGCGGTACTTCGTCACAGTCGCCGACGAGCTGCACTTCGGCCGGGCCGCCGAGCGGCTGCACATCGCCCAGCCGGCGGTCAGCAGGCAGATCGCGGCACTGGAGCGCGAGCTGGGGGTCCGCCTCTTCGACCGCTCACCGCGCCTGGTCCGGCTGACCGAGGCGGGACACCGGGTGCTCGCCGTCGCGCGGGAGGCGCTCGCGGCCGCCGATCGGGTTCGGGTCGCGGCGCGCGAGCGGGCGGGTGTCATGCGCATCGGGACCGGCGCGGGGCAGTTCACCGCGCGGCTGGAACGCGGGATCGACGCGTTGCGGGAGAAGGCCCCGGGATTCGATGTTGTGCTCGTCGACCTGCCCCTGACCGCACGCTTGAACGCTCTGCGGCAGGGGGAGATCGACCTGGCCCTGGCGAGGGAAGTGCGTTCGGCGCCCGGGCTGCGGGTGTTGCCGAGCTGGACCGAGTCCCTGTTCGCGGTCGTGTCCACCCGGCACCCCGCCGCCGGGCGCGGGGCCGTCGGCGTTGCGGAACTGGCCGCCGGTCCCTTGAAGACCTCCCAGGACCACGATCTGTCGGTGCTCGGCGCGCTGCCGGACGTCGGACTCCAGGGACCACCGGCGCACCGCGCGGGGACGGTGCAGGACACGATCGTCGAGGTCGGCTCCGATCCACGCAGCTGGACCGTGTTGCCCGCCGACCAGGTGACCGAGATCCGCTCCACCCGGGTGCGCGCGATCCCGCTCGAGCCGCGAACGACGATCACGGGCAGCGTCGTCGTGCCGGACGACCTCCCGTGCTCCTGCGCGGCGGCCCACGTGACGGCCTTCGGCGACGCCACGGCCGCCTGATCCCAGGACGTCTAGCGCGCGACCGCCGACTTCGCCTCGTCGTAGGCCCGGCGCGCGGCCTCGACCTCCGGCACCCGGCCCTCGACCAGCTCGATCAGCTCCCGCAGGCGGCCGGCCACCTCGGCGCCCAGCGGCGTCAGGCTGTACTCGACGCGCGGCGGGATCGTCGGCTCGGCCTCGCGGTGCACGAAACCGTCGCGTTCGAGCGCCTGCAGCGTCTGGGCCAGCATCTTCTCGCTGACGCCGTCCACCTTGCGGCGCAAGGCGTTGAACCGGAACGGCCCCTCGGCGAGCGCGGCCAGCGCGAGCGTGCCCCAGCGCCCCGTCACGTGCTCCAGCACCCCGCGCGAGGTGCACGCGCGCGCGAAGACGTCGGCGACCAACTGGTCGTGCTCGGCGTCGCAACTCATGACACCGAGGATACCTGGTGGCCCCACGATGCCTGGTGACGGTACTCACCCATGGTTGGCACTTTCCAGAAGTTAGTACTAACTTCAGCGGGGAGCAGTCGTCCGAGGAGGAGCGAAAACATGACCATCGTCGTCACCGGAGCCACCGGCCAGCTGGGCCGCCACGTCGTCGCCGGGTTGCGGGAGCAGCTGCCCGCCGGCCGGATCGTCGCCGCGGTGCGCAGCCCGGAGAAGGCCGCGGACCTGGGCGTCGAAGTTCGGGAGGCCGACTACGACCGGCCGGAGACGCTCGCGGCGGCGTTCGCGGGCGCGACCAAGGTGCTGCTGATCTCGGGCAACGCCGTGGGCCACCGGGTTCCGCAGCACCAGGCCGTGGTGGACGCCGCGAAGGCCGCCGGTGTCACGCACCTGGTCTACACGAGCGCGCCACACGCGGACGACACGCCGCTCGTGCTGGCGCCCGAGCACAAGGCGACCGAGGAGATCATCCGTGCGTCCGGCGTGCCGTTCACGATCCTGCGCAACAACTGGTACACCGAGAACTACGTGCAGAACGCCCAGCAGGCCATCGCGACCGGCGTGCTGATCGGCAGCGCCGGGGCGGGCCGCGTCGCGAGCGCCACGCGGGCCGACTTCGCCGCGGGCGCCGTTGCGGTCCTCACCGGCGAGGGGCACGAGGGAAAGGTGTACGAACTGGGCGGCGACGTCGCGTGGACGTTCGACGACCTCGCCGCCGAGATCTCCGCCATCGCGGGCAAGGAGGTCCGCTACCGCGACCTGACCGCCGACGAGCACCGCGCGGCGCTGATCGAGGCCGGGCTGCCCGCGGAGACGGCCGGGTTCGTGGTGGCGCTGGACCAGAACATCGCCGAGGGCACGCTCGCGGAGGTGACCGGCGAGCTGTCGGCGCTGATCGGACGCCCGACGACCCCGCTGGGTGACGGTCTTGCCGCCGCGCTGAAGGAAGCCTGAGCAACGTCCACTGTGGAGGCTCCGGGATGGCGGAGACCGTCGGAGGCCTCTAGGCCTGGGGAGGCGTGACGTGTGAACCGGTCACGGTGCCGTCCGGCTGGACGCTGATCACCCTGCGTTCGACGGGTTCTGCCTCCGAAACGCGGCGCCCGGTGGGCTCCAGGTCGGGCTCGTCGAAGCAGATGAGTGTGTCCCAGCCGCTCGGGCGGACCGCGTACCCCCACGGGGCGGCGTCGGTCGCCGGTGTGCTGCTGCCACGGACCTCCGCCTCCTCTCCCACCAGACCGTCATCCCGTGCCGCGGGGCAGTCGAGGATCCGCACCAGATCGCCGGGTACGAAGCGGGGCGGCACGGCCGCTTCGGCGGGGCTGACGGTCACCCACTCGAGTTCCGGATGCAGGAGGGAAACCCGGCCGTGGCCCGGCCGCACCCAGGCCGGCCCGACCGGGCTGTCACGCCATCCCTCGGGCGCGAGCGCTCGGAGCGCCGCGATGCAGTCGCCGACCCGGCCGGCCGGCTCGAGCGTCGCGCGGAACTCCAGCAGTGTCTCGTCCTTGTAGTACAGGCCCAGGCTGGAAACATCCACGGCGCCGAACACGGCCAGCGCTCGGCCGAGCTGCTGTCCGACCTCGCCGGTCGACGACGCGGCCCGGACCATGATCCGGAGAAAGGCCCGCCGGTAGCCGGGAAGGGAAGTCATCTCGGTTCCTCTCCACGGACGGCGACCACCGACCGTTGTCCGTCCATCGCGCCCGTTGTGCTTGACTGCGCCCATGATCTCGGAGAGCGGCGCGTGCCCGGTGCCGGACGGGGAATTGCACGTCGAGCGGAGCGGGGCCGGCCCGGCGCTGCTCCTGGTGGCCGGGGGAACCGGGGCGGCCGCCTCCTACCGGGCCCTCGCCGAGCAGCTCGCGAGCCACTACACCGTTCTCGGGTACGACCGGCGTGGGCACTTCGGCAGCACGGACTCCACGGACGGGCCGCTGACCGTCGCGCGGCACGCTGACGACGCGCGCGCCGTCGTCGAGCACTTCGGCTACAGCAAGGCTCTCGTGTTCGGCAGCAGCGCAGGCGGCCAGATCGGGCTGGAGCTCGCCGTCCGGCACCCGGACGTCGTCAGCGGGCTGGTCGTCCACGAGCCGCCTGCCGTGAACCTCCTGCCGGACGCCGACGAGTGGCTGGAGTTCGCCGAGGAGCAGGCCGCCCTCAGCGCGGACGGCGACGTCTTCGCGGCGTTCCAGGGGTTCCTCGGTTCCATCGCGGGCGCCGGGCTGCCCCCGCTGAAAACCGTGCGCCTGCCGCACGAACACGAGTGGCGCCTGCTGTTCGACCGCGAACTCGTCGGCTTCTACCGCTACCTGCCGGACATCGACGCTCTCCGCCGCGGCCCGGTGCCGATCGTGCTCACCGCGGGCGAAGGCAGCCGCGGCTACTACCACTACCGCCCGGCCCGCGCGCTCGCCCTCGAACTGGGCCTGCCGTTCGTCGAACTGCCCGGGGCGCACCTCGCCCCCCAGCGCAACGCGAAAGCGTTCGCCGAGGCTCTGAACACCGTTCTCGCCGACCTGGTCCTCTGACCACCACGCCCGAAACCTGTCGAGTTCCTGTGAAAGCGGTCCGCGCGCCGAAACGCGCGCTATCCTGACTGCACACGGCCGGTGTCATCCTCCCCAGTTTCACACCGGCCGGTGCTCCGGCGCTTACCTCCCCCTCGGGCGCTGGAGCGAGGCCCCCGGGCCGCGCCTTCCTCCCCCAGTTTCGGCGCGGCCCGGGGGTCTTCTCACTTCTGCGAGCCGGGCGCGACCACGCGCACGCCGTCCTGCCACACCTCGCGGATTCGCCCCGGCAACGCGGCCAGGTCGTAGGCGTCGCCGGACACGACCACCAGGTCCGCGCGGAAACCCGGCTCCAGCCTGCCCAGCGAGTCGCCGAACCCGAGCAGCTCCGCGGCCGACGACGTGGACGCGGCGAGCACCTCGCCGGGGCTCATGCCTGCCGCCTGCATCAACGGCAGCTCTTCGAGGTTCGTGCCGTGCGGGCCGACGCCACTGTCGGTGCCCATCGCGATCTTCACCCCGGCTTCGACCGCGCGGCGCATCGACGACGCGTGCACCTCCGCCACGTCCTCGGCCTTGCGGATCATCTCGTCGGTCAGCGCCGCGCCAGCCCTGGCCGCGCGGATGACCGCGATCGGCGCGATCAGCGTCGGCACCAGCCACGTGCCGTGCGCGAGCATCAGTTCGATGGCCTCGTCGTCGAGGTAGATGCCGTGCTCGATGGACCGGATCCCGGCCCGCACCGCGTTCTTGATGCCCTCGGTGCCCTGCGCGTGCGCCATCACCGCCTTGCCCTGCATGGCGGCCTCGGCGACCAGGACGTCCAGCTCGGCCGGGGTGAACTGGGTGTGCCGCGGGTCGTCGCCGGGCGAGAGCACGCCGCCGGTCGTGCACACCTTGAGCACGTCGGCGCCCGCGCGCAGCAGCTCCCGCGCCGCCTTGCGCATCTCGTCCGGCCCGTCGACGACCGTGTGCGGGCGGCCGGGGTGCGGCAGCGTCAGCGGAACGCAGTGCCCCGAGGGCATCCAGTCGTCGCCGTGCCCGCCGGTCTGGCTGATGATGCCGATCGAGATCTCCAGCCGCGGGCCGCTGATCAGCCCGTCCGCCTGTGCCTTCTTGATGCCGAGGTCGGCGCCGCCCGCGTCGCGCACGGTGGTGATGCCCAGTTCGAGGGTGCTGCGCAGGTTCCGCGCCGCCTCGTAGAACTGGTAGGAAAACGGTTTCTGGAACAGCTTGATCAGGCTGATGTCGGACACCGTGACGTGCACGTGGCAGTCGAACAGCCCGGGCAGCAGCGTGGTGCCCGCGCAGTCGACGACCTCGTCGCCGTCCAGGCCGGTGCCGATCGCGGCGATGCGGCCGTCCTCGACCACCACGTCCGCGTCGAACGGGTCGCTGCCGGTGCCGTCGAAGACGCGGCCGCCTGCGAACAGGATGCGGGTCATGCGCGCGCTCCGCTCAACCGCCGCGCGGCCAGCGACGCGAGCAGCGCCGCGCCGTCGGCGACCACGCTGTCGTCGAACGATGCCTCCGGGGAATGGTTGTACGGCGCGGAGTCGGGGTCGTCGGCGAAGGTCGCCCCGAGGAACACGAACGCGCCGGGGACCCGGTCGAGCACGCGGGAGAAGTCCTCCGAGCCGGTGACCGGATCCGGCGCCTCCGTGAACCGCTCCTCGCCGAACACCTCGCGCACCGTCTCGGCGACGAACTCGTGGCCTGCCGGGTCGTTGACCGTGACCGGGTACTCGGGCGAGTAGGTGACCTCGGCTTCCAGGCCGTGGGCGGCCGCGATGTCCCGGCACAGCGGGACGGCCAGCTCCGCGACCCGCTCCCGCGCCTCCTTCGAGAAGCTGCGGATGGTGGCCTCGAAGCGGGCTTCCGGCGGGATGATGTTGCGCTGGGTGCCCGCGTGGAACGTGCCGACGGTGACCACGACCGGGTCGAACACGCTGAACCGGCGGGTGACCATCGTCTGCAGCGCCGTCACCATCTCGCACGCGGCGGGCACCGGGTCGAGCGCCACGTGCGGCCGGGACCCGTGCCCGCCCGCGCCGAGGACGCGGACGAACAACCCGTCGGCGGCGGCCATGATCGGGCCGGGGCGGGACACGAACCGGCCGCGCGGGATCATCGCCGACACCACGTGCAGCCCGTAGGCCTCGGCGACCGGGCGGCCCGCGGCGTCCAGGACGCCCTCGGCGATCATGTGCCCGGCGCCGTCGTGGCCCTCCTCGCCGGGCTGGAACATGAACACCACATCCCCGGCCAGGCGGTCCCGGTGCGCCGACAGCAGCCGCGCGGCGCCGACGAGGCCGGCGGTGTGCAGGTCGTGCCCGCACGCGTGCATGCGCCCCTCGTGCCGCGAACTGAAGGCGGCGCCGGTGTTCTCGGTGACCGGCAGCGCGTCCATGTCGCCGCGCAGCAGCACGACATCGCCGTCGCCGCCCTGCCCGCGCAGCACCGCGGTGACCGACGAGAGCCCGGTGCCGGTGCTGATCTCCAGGGGCAGCCCGTCGAGGGCCTGGAGAACCGTCTCCTGGGTGCGGGGCAGGTCGAGGCCGAGTTCGGGCACCTGGTGGAGCGCGCGCCGCAGTGCCACGAGGTCGTCGGACATCGCGTGCGCGTCTTGCCTGAGATCCATTCCGGAAGCGTAACCGGAACGCGGGGTCTGCCCCAGCCACGCGAACACGGCCTCGCCCGGGCGATACACCGTCCATCCCCGCGCGCCTGCCGCATCGCGATCTCGGGACCGGTCAGGTCGGCCGGCGCCGGGCCGATCGCGAGCGCGCCTGGGGCGAAACGCACCACCAGACCCGATTCCCGGGATTCGACGGTGCCGGTCATCCGATGGCCGATGAAACCGCACAGCGCATCGCGGTAGCCAGGTACGCCGAAGCGCGTGGTGATTTCGCCAGTGTGGACCACCGGCCACACGGAGACGGTGCGAGAAGGTACTCCGCCACGCGGTCATCCCGGCACTCCGGACGAATCCGGCAACCATTGTCAACATCGGCACACGGGGGATAACTTTCCGACCATGACCGCCCCGTCGTCGATGACCGTCCGGCTCGACCGGTTGCCCGTCACGCGCTTCCACCGCCTGCTCATCGCCGTCGTCGGGGTGGCGACCTTCTTCGACCTCTACGACCTCTTCCTCGCCAGCACCGTGAGCACCGTGCTGTCCAAGGAGTTCGGCGTGTCCGGCGCGGAAACCAAGCCGCTGCTGGCGTCGGCCTTCGTCGGCGCCTTCGTCGGCGCCGTGACGCTCGGCAGGCTCGCCGACCGCATCGGCAGGCGCCGGGCCTTCCTGCTCACCCTCAGCGTCTACTCGCTGTTCACGCTGCTCGGCGCGTTCTCCACGGACGTGTGGATGCTGGTGGTCTGCCGGTTCATCGCGGGCATCGGCATCGGCGCGGAACTGCCCCTCGCCGACGCCTACCTGGCCGACCTGCTGCCGGCGCACGCCCGCGGCAAGGCCACCGCCTGGGCCTACACCATCGGCTTCTGCGGCGTGCCCGCCGCCGGGTTCCTCGCGCGCGGCTTGGTCGGCGAGGCGCCGTTCGGCGTCGACGGCTGGCGCTGGCTCTTCGTGATCGGCGCGCTCGGCGCGGCGATCGTGTGGGTGCTTCGCACCGGTCTGCCCGAATCGCCCCGGTGGCTGATCGCGCACGGACGGCACGCCGAGGCCGAGGAAGTCGTGCAGCGCCTGGAAAAATCCGCGCGCACCACGCTCGACGTGCGACCGGCGAGCCACGAAGAAGCCCAGCCGCAACGGTTCCGCGCGCTGTTCCGCAAGCCGTGGCGCACGCGGACCGCCATGCTGTCCGCGTTCCAGGTCCTGCAGGTCTTCGGCTACTACGGCTTCGGCTCGCTGGTGCCGATCATCCTGACCGCCAAGGGGTTCGACGTCGCCCACTCGCTGACGTTCAGCGCGCTGTCGTTCCTGGGCTACCCGATCGGCTCCGCGCTGTCGATCCCGCTGATGGACCGCTTCCAGCGCAAGTGGCTCATCGTCGCGGCCGCGGCGGGCATGGCGGTCTTCGGGCTCGCCTTCGGCTATTCCACCGGCGGCGCGGCCATCGCGATCCTCGGCTTCTGCTACACCGCGGTCAGCAACGTGTTCTCCAACGCCTACCACGCCTACCAGGCGGAGATCTTCCCGACGAGCCTGCGCGCGTCCGCCGCCGGCTCGGCCTACTCACTGTCCCGCCTGGCGACCGCCGCGATGCCGTACCTGCTGCTGCCGCTGCTGGAAGCCAAGGGCGCGACCGCGGTGTTCGTGGTGGTCGCGCTGGCGATGGTGCTGCTCATCCTGATCACCGCGGTGTTCGGCCCGCACACCACCGGCCGGTCGGTCGACGAGATCGCCGGCGAGGCGGTCACAGCCAGTCGTCCGGGCCGGCCCAGCTGAGCACGTCCGCCTTGACCGGCGCCGCGCCGGTGTACTGGCCGCGGTAGAACAGCAGCGGCCGCCCGTTCGACGCCTCCCCCAGCGCCGTCACGCGCCCGACCACGACGAAGTGGTCGCCCGCCTCGAACACGGTCTCCACCGCGCAGTCCACCCAGGTCAGCGCGTCCTCCAGCACCGGGCAGCCGGACGGCGCGGGCTCCCACTCGACGGCCGCGAACTTGTCCGCGCCGCGCGCCCCGAACACCGCGCTGACCCGGTGCTGCCCCTCCGCCAGGACGTTGACCGCGAACCGCCCGCTGCGCTCGATCGCCGGCCACGTCCGCGATTTGCGGGCGGGGCAGAACAGCACCAGCGGCGGGTCCAGCGACAGCGCCGCGAACGACTGGCACGCGAACCCGGCTGGCTCGCCGTCGTCCATCGTGGTCACCACGGTGACCCCGGTGGCGAAGTGCCCGAGCACCTGGCGGAAGCGCGCCGGCTCGATCGCGGACGAGATCACTTCCGCATCCCGACACTGAAGTCGTGACCCCACAGGCTCACCGCCGTGCTCTCGCGCGCGATCCACGACTCGTCGTCGACCTGGCGGCCCTCGCACCCGAATTCGACGTCGAACCCGCCCGGCGTCTTCATGTAGAACGACAGCATCAGGTCGTTCACGTGCCGCCCCAGGGTCGCCGACATCGGCACGTTGCGCCGCTTCGCGCGGTCCAGCGCCAGCCCGACGTCGTCGGTGTTCTCCACCTCGACCATCAGGTGCACGATCCCGCTCGGCGTCGGCATCGGCAGGAACGCCAGGCTGTGGTGGCGCGGGTTGCAGCCGAAGAACCGCAGCCACGCCGGCGGCCCGTCGGCCGGGCGGCCGACCATCTGCGGCGGCAGGCGCATCGAGTCGCGCAGCCGGAAGCCGAGCACGTCGCGGTAGAACCGCAGCGCCGCGTCGTCGTCGTGGGTGGACAGCACCACGTGCCCGAGGCCCTGCTCGCCGGTGACGAACCGGTGCCCGTACGGGCTCACCACGCGCCGGTGCTCCAGCGCGACGCCGTGGAACACCTCCAGGGTGTTGCCGGACGGGTCGTCGAAGCTGATCAGCTCGGTGACGCGCCGCTCGGCCAGCACCTCGGCGCTGCCTTCCTTGTACGGCACGCCGTTGGCGTCCAGCCGCGCCCGCACCTCGTCCAGCTCGGCGGCGTTGGCGGCCTCCCAGCCGGCCACCGCGAGCCGATCGCTCTCCCCCGGCACGATCACCAGCCGTGCCGGGAAGTCGTCCATCCGCAGGTAGAGCGCGTCCGGGTGGGAGCCCTTGCCCTCGACCATGCCGAGGACCTTGAGCCCGTACTCGCGCCAGGCGGCCATGTCGGTCGCCTCGATGCGCAGGTACGCCAGCGAGCGGATGCCCATCTCATTCACCTCGCAGGAAGTCGAGGGCCAGGCGGTTGAACTCGTCGAACTTCTCGACCTGGGCCCAGTGTCCACACCGGCCGAACACGTGCAGCTGCGCGCGCGGGATCGTCTTGAGCGCGAGCAGCGCGCCGTCGAGCGGGTTGACGCGGTCCTCGCGGCCCCAGATCAGCAACACGCGTTGCCGCAGCTTGTATGCGTCGCGCCAGAGCATGCCCTGCTCGTAGTCGGCCCCGGCGAAGGACGCGCCCATCGCGCGCATCGCCGCGAGCGACTCGGGCGTGCTCGCGTTGGCGTAGCGTTCCTCGACCAGCTCGTCGGTGATCAGCGCCGGGTCGAACACCATGAGCCGCAGGAACGCCGCGAGCTTCTCCTTGCTGGGCCCCGGCGGCGCGGCGAACCGGCCGAGCGCCTTGACCCCCTCGGTGGGGTCCGGCGCGAACAGGTTGGTGCTCAGCCCGCCCGGCCCCATCAGCACGAGCCGCCCGGCGCGATCCGGGTGGTCCAGCGCGAGCCGGACCGCGGCGCCGCCGCCGAGCGAGTTGCCGACCAGGTGCGCCTTGCCGACCCCCAGCGCGTCGAGCAGGCCGACGACCGCGGTCGAGCTGTGCGTGAAGTACTGCGGGTGCTCGGTCGGTTTGTCCGACTTGCCGAACCCGGGCTGGTCGACCGCGAGGACGCGGTAGGACTGGGCGAACACCTCGATGTTGCGGGAGAAGTTGCTCCACGCCGAGGCGCCCGGCCCGCCGCCGTGCAGCATCACCACGGTTTCCGCGTGCTCGGCGCCGGCTTCGTGGTAGTGCAGCCGCAGGCCCCCGCCGACCTCGGCGTACTTGCCCTCGGTCACGTCACACCATCGCATTCTCGACGGGCACGCCGAATTCGCCGTTGCCGTACATGATGTAGGCGCGTTCCGGGTCGTTCGCCGCGTGCACGCGGCCGGCGTGCGCGTCGCGCCAGAACCGCTGGATCGGCGTGCCCCGCTTGAGCGCCCGGCCGCCGGAGTTCTCGAAGAGCCGGTCGACGGCGGCGATCGCGCGTTCCGTGCCGCGCACCTGGTCGCGCCGCACCCGCAGCCGCGTGGCGAACGGCAGCTTCTCGCCGCGGCACGCCAGCTGGTACAGCTCGTCGATGTTGCGGGTCAGCTGCAGCCACGCGGCGTCGATCTCGCTGGCCGCCTCGGCGACCCGCACCTTCGCGAAGGGGTCCTCTTTGGACTGCTCGCCCATGTAGGCGGCGCGCACCCGGTTGCGCTGGTGCTCCACGTGCGCCTCGTACGCGCCCTGCGCCATGCCGATGATCGGCGCGGTGATCGTCGACGGGTGCACGGATCCGTACGGCAGCTTGAACAACGGCCCCGGGTTGATCTGCTGCCCCGGGGTGCGGCACTTCGAGGTGGCCTGGAAGCTCAGCGCGCGGTGCGCCGGGACGAACGCGTCCTCGACGATGATGTCGTTGCTGCCGGTGCCGCTCAGGCCGACGGTGTCCCAGACGTCCTCGATCCGGTAGTCGCTGATCGGCAGCAGGTAGGTGCAGAAGTCGACCGGCTTGCCCTCGGCGTCGAAGGCGGGCGCGCCGAGGAACACCCAGGTCGCGTGGTCGCAGCCGGAGGAGAAGCTCCACCGGCCGGTCAGCCGGTACCCGCCGTCGACGACGGTGGCCTTGCCCATCGGCGCGTAGGACGACGAGATGCGCACGTCGACGTCCTCGCCCCACACGTCCTGCTGCGCCTGCGGCTCGAACAGCCCGAGGTGCCACGGGTGCACCCCGAGGATCGAGGCGACCCAGCCGGTGGACCCGCACGCGCTCGCCAGCAGCTTCACCGCGGTGTAGAAGGTCACCGGGTCGGCCTCGTAGCCACCGAAGGTCTTCGGCTGCAGCAGCTTGAAGAACCCGGTCTCCTGCAGCGATTTGATCGACTCGTCCGGAATGCGCCGCGCGTCCTCGGTCTCCTGGGCCCGCTCCCGCAGGACGGGAAGCAGTTCCCGGACCCCGGCCAGCACCCCGCGACCATCCTGATCGGTCATCTGCACGCCCCGTCCGTCATGTCTTTTCTCGGTCACCAGCAAGACTAGAACACGTTCTCGTTTTTGTCATCAGTCGGGCCGTCGAGCTGCGGAAATTCCCGCTCTGCGGCCGGAAAACACGCAGTCGGCGAGCGATAGCCCGCTCACATAGGACCTGGAACAGATTCCCACCGCGGACCGGCCCGCCGCGTACAGCCCGGCGATGCCGGCGCCGTCGGCGCCCCGTACCTGGCCGGTCGACTCGTCCACCACGAGCCCGCCGAGCGTGAGCATCGGGCACGGGAAACCCAGGCTGGGCTTGATGGAGACGTCGATCAGCGAGAACGGCGCCGTCCGCACCGGCCGCACGTACTCGGCCGGCTTGCCCGCCGGGTCCGCGGCGCCTGAATCCGCGGCTGCGTTGTAGGCCTCGACGGTGGCGGCCAGCCCGGCCGGGTCGACCCCGGCCTTGCGCGCCACCTCCTCCAGGGTCGCCGCGGACACCCGGCCGCGTTGCAGCAGGTAGCGGGCCTGCAGCCACTGGAACCACTGGCTCTCCCGCCGCGCGGTGCGGCGCGCCTCGGCGATCGTCTCGGCGTCGGCGAGCAACCAGCCCTTGCCGTCGTGCTTGCCGATCATCACCTCGCCGACCGCGGCGCCGTAGCGGGACTCGTCGATGATCCGCCGCCCGGCCTGGTCGACCAGGACACCCTTGAGCATCGCGCTGGGCGGCGTGACGAACCGCCACGCCGAGATCCGGTGCATCTCGCCGGTCGCCGCGCCCACCGCGGTGCCGAGCCCGATGCCGGACCCGTCGTCGGCGATCGTGCCCAGCGCCAGCCCGCCGCGGTAGGCCGGGGCGTGCTCACGCACCAGCGCGCGGTTGAAGATGAACCCGCCCGCCGCGATCACGACCCCGCGCCGGGCGGTGAGTTCCACCTCGCGCGCGTACCGGCGCTCCAGCCGCTCGATCCGGTGCTGCAGCGCCTTACGCACGCTCGGCACGTAGATCCCGGGCTTCGCGGCATACCGCGCCATGCGGGCGTGCGCGGCGCGGACCCGGGCGGGCGCGTCGCGCATCGTGCGGACCCGGACGCCGGTCACGACGCCGTTCTCGACGATCAGCGACTCGGCACGGGTGCCGGGCAGGACGCGCACTCCGCGGTCGCGTGCCGCCTGCGCGAGCCGGGCGAACAGCAGCTTGCCCGACGTGCCCGGCCCCTTCGTGCGGTGCCCGCGCGCGGCCGGTTTGGCCAGCTCGCGGAACCCGCCCGCGGACTCGCTGCCCGAGTAGTACAGGTAGTAGTCGTCGTTGGGGTAGGACGTCTTGTACGGGCACAGACTGCCCTCGAACGGCACGCCGTTGCGCTCCAGCCACTCGATCATCGCCGGGCTGGAGTCGCAGAAGCGCCGCAGCGTCTCCTCCGACACCGCCTCGCCGACCTCGAGCCGCAGGTAGTCGTACATCGCGTCGGCCGAGTCGTCGACCCCGGCCTCCCGCTGCTGGGCGGTGCCCCCGCCCGCGTAGACGATGCCGCCGCTCAGCGCGGTCGCCCCGCCACCGCCGAAGCGGTCCAGCACGAGCACGTCCGCGCCCGCGTCGGCGGCCTCGATCGCCGCGCAGGCGCCCGCCGCCCCGAACCCGATCACGATCACATCCGCCGTCTGGTTCACACCCGCTACCCTAGAACTGAAACACGTTCTCGTCTATCGTGACGGACGAGGCGGCGAACAGGCGCGCAGCGAAGTGGAACACGTTCCAGCGGAGGTGGCATGACCGACGAGTTCGACGTCGTGGTGGTGGGCAGCGGCGCCGCCGGCATGACCGCCGCCCTCGCGGCCGCCGACGCCGGCCTCTCCGTCGTGGTGATCGAGAAGGCCGCCAAGTTCGGCGGGTCCACGGCCCGATCGGGTGGCGGGGTGTGGATCCCGGGCAACGAGGCGTTGCGCGCGGCCGGTGTCGAGGACACGCCGGAGGCGGCGCGGGCCTACCTCGACGCCATTGTCGGCGACGTCGTGCCGGCCGAGCTGCGTCAGGCCTTCCTCGACCACGGCCCCGAGGTGGTGTCGTTCGTGCACCGGGTCACGCCGCTGCGGCTGCAGTGGGTGCCCGGCTACTCCGACTACCACCCCGAAGCCCCCGGCGGGCGGGCCGGCGGCCGGTCGGTCGAGCCGAAGCCGTTCGACGGCAAGCTGCTCGGCGACGAACTCCACAACCTGGAACCGCCGTACAGCGGCGCGCCGCTCGGTGTGCCGATCACCCAGGCGGACTACCGCTGGCTGAGCCTGCTCGCCCGCCACCCCAAGGGCGCGCTGCGGGTCCTGCGCATCGGCGGGCGCTGGCTCGCCGGGCTGGCGCGCGGCAAGCGGCTGCTGTCGATGGGCCAGGCCCTGGCCGCCGGGCTGCGGGCCGGGCTGCTCCGCGCGGGCGTGCCGGTGTGGCTGGACACCCCGCTGACCGACCTGGTGACCGAGGACGAGCGGGTCACCGGAGTGGTGGTCCGGCGGGACGGGCGGGAGGAGACCGTGCGGGCGCGCCTGGGGGTCGTGCTCGCCGCGGGCGGGTTCGAGCACAACGAGGAGATGCGCGCGAAGTACCAGCGCAGTCCCATCGGCACCGAGTGGACCGTGGGCGCGAAGGCCAACACCGGCGACGCGATCCTGGCCGGGCTCAAGCTCGGCGCGTCGGTGGCCCTGATGGACGACGCCTGGTGGGGCCCGACGATCCCGCTGACCGGCGGGCCGTGGTTCGCGCTAGCCGAACGGTCCCGGCCGGGCTGCATCCTGGTCAACGCGCGCGGCGAGCGGTTCGTCAACGAGTCCGCGCCCTACGTCGAAGCCGTGCACGCGATGTACGGGCCGGGCGACGGGCCCGGTGAGAACATCCCCACCTGGCTGGTGTTCGACCAGCGCTACCGCGACCGGTACATGTTCACCGGGGTCGGGCCGCGGCAGAAGCTGCCCGGCCGCTGGTTCAAGGCCGGGATCGTGGCCAAGGCGGCCACGCTGGGGGAACTGGCCGCCCGCATCGAGGTGCCGACCGCGGCGCTGGAAGCCACCGTCGAGCGGTTCAACGGCTTCGCCCGGCGCGGTGTCGACGAGGACTTCCAGCGCGGGCGGAGCGCCTACGACCACTACTACGGCGACCCCCGCCACAAGCCGAACCCGAGCCTCGGCCCGCTCGACAAGGCCCCGTTCTACGCGGTCAAGATCGTGCCCGGTGACCTGGGCACGAAGGGCGGGCTGCGCACCGACACCCACGCCCGCGTGCTGCGCGAGGACGGGTCGGTGATCCCCGGGTTGTACGCGGCCGGGAACACCAGCGCCGCGGTCATGGGACACACCTACGCCGGGCCGGGCGCCACGATCGGGCCGGCGATGGTCTTCGGGTTCCTTGCCTCACGCCACCTGGCCACCCAGAATCGCACTGGAGGTCGATGATGACTGAAGTCCGCACGATCGACGCGGGTGCGCCGCCGGCGCGGTTCGCGCGCGGCTGGCACTGCCTGGGGCTGGCCGAGACGTTCCGCGACGGGAAACCGCACGCCGTCAACGCGTTCGGCACCAAGCTCGTGGTGTTCGCGGGCGAGGACGGCAAGCTCAACGTCCTGGACGCCTACTGCCGCCACATGGGCGGCGACCTGAGCCAGGGCAGCGTCAAGGGCAACGAGGTGGCCTGCCCGTTCCACGACTGGCGCTGGGGCGGCAACGGCAAGTGCGTGTCGATCCCCTACGCCAAACGGGTTCCGCTGCGTGCCCGCACCCGGTCGTGGATCACGCTGGAGGAGAACAAGCAGCTGTTCGTGTGGCACGACCCGCAGGGCAACCCGCCGCCGCCGGACGTCGTGATCCCGCGCATCGACGGCATCTTCAGCGGCGAGTGGAGCAACTGGACCTGGGACTCGGTGCTGATCGAGGGGTCCAACTGCCGCGAGATCATCGACAACATGGTCGACATGGCCCACTTCTTCTACATCCACTACGCGTTCCCGACCTACTTCAAGAACGTGTTCGAGGGCCACATCGCCACGCAGTACCTCAACACCAAGGGCCGGCCGGACGTCGGGATGGCGTCCAACTACGGCGGCGAGGACAACCTGCTGCGCTCGGAGGCCTCGTACTTCGGGCCGTCGTACATGATCAACACGCTGCTGAACACGTACAAGGGCTTCGAGATCGAGAACGTGCTGATCAACTGCCACTACCCGGTGACGCCGACCTCGTTCGTGCTGCAGTGGGGGGTCAGCGTGAAGAAGCTGCCGGGCGTGTCGGACGAGCAGGCGGACAAGATCGCCGGCAAGTTCGCCAAGAGCATCGGCGTGGGTTTCCTGCAGGACGTGGAGATCTGGAAGAACAAGACCCGCATCGACAACCCGCTGCTGTGCGAGGAGGACGGCCCGGTCTACCAGCTGCGCCGCTGGTACGAGCAGTTCTACGTGGACGTCGAGGACGTCACCGAGGACATGACGCGGCGCTTCGAGTTCGAGGTGGACACCACCAAGGCCAACGAGGTGTGGGCGCGGGAGGTGGCCGAGAACCTGGCCCGGCAGCAGGAGGCGGGGGTCGCGGGATGACCACCGCCGAGCGCACCGAGTTCCTGGCCGGCGGCCTGCGGCCGCACGCGTGCGCGTCGTGCGGCACGCGGGTGCTGGTGAAGAAGAACAGCGTCAAGCACACCAGCATCCAGTGGACGACCGACGCGGGCAGCTGCCCGGTGTTCGCGCAGGAGGTGGCCGAGGGGCGCAACACCGCGCTGCTGGACACCTGCCCGAAGCTGGTGGACAGCATCGACGCGGCGGTGCGGGACGGGGAGTTCGGGGTTCTCGATGCCGGATAGCTACACCCTGACCGTCGCCGAGGTGATCGCGGAAACGGCCGAGGCGTCGTCGATCGTGTTCGACGTGCCCGCCGAGCACGCTTCGACGTTCGCGTACCGGCCGGGGCAGTTCCTGACGTTGCGCGCGGGCGAGGCGGCGCGGTGCTACTCGTTGTCCAGCGCACCGCACGAGGGCTCGCGGCTCAAGGTGACGGTGAAGCGCACCGAGGGCGGGTACGGGTCGAACTGGTTGTGTGACAACGTCTCTGCTGGTTCCACTGTGGACGTCCTGGCCCCGGCGGGGGTGTTCACGCCCGAATCGCTGGACGCCGACCTGCTGTTGATGGCCGGCGGCAGCGGCATCACGCCGGTGATGTCGATCCTGAAGTCCGCGCTGGCCTCCGGCGGCGGTCGGATCGTGCTGGTCTACGCCAACCGCGACGAGTCGTCGGTGATCTTCGCGTCCGAGCTGGCCGCGCTGGCACGGGAGCACCCGGAGCGGCTGGTGCTGGTGCACTGGCTGGAAAGCGTGCAGGGTTTGCCGTCGGTGACGCAGCTGCGTGAGCTGGTCCGGCCGTACGCGGAGTTCGAGGCGTTCCTGTGCGGGCCCGAGGCGTTCATGGCGGCCGGGAAGCAGGCGTTGAAGGACCTCGGGGCGCCGCGCAAGCGGATCCACCTGGAGCGGTTCGTGTCGCTGGGTGGGAACCCGTTCGAGGACGCCGAAGACGAGGCAGCCGCAGTGCCTTCTCAGGAGGCCGGGACGACGGCCTTGTCGGTGGATCTGGACGGGTCGCAGCACTCGTTCACCTGGCCGCGGCAGGAGAAGCTGCTGGACTTCCTGCTGGCCCGCGGGCTGGACGCGCCGTACTCGTGCCGCGAGGGGCAGTGCAGCGCGTGTGCGTGCCGGATCGTCTCCGGCGAGGTGAAGATGCTGAACAACGAGGTCCTGGATTCCGAGGACATCGCCGACGGCATCGTGCTGGCGTGCCAGTCGGTACCGTTGACCGACGAGGTGTCGGTCACCTACGAGTAGGAGTTGCCGCGTTGCCCATCGATCCCGACGTCGCCATCGGTGCCGAGCTCGACGAGCTGACGTTCGCCTGGACGCCGTCCGACGTGCTGCTCTACCACCTGGCCCTGGGCGCGGGCGCCCGGCCGGCCGACCCGCGGGAGCTGCGCTACACCTACGAACGGGACCTGCGGGTGCTGCCGACGTTCGCGACGGTGGCGGCGAACCTGCGCATCTACGAGCCGCCCGCCGTGTCGTTCCCGGGCATCGAGGTCGATCTGGCGAAGGTGGTGCACGGGACGCAGGCGGTGACCGTGCACCGGCCGATCCCGGTCGAGGGCAAGGCGGTCGCGCGGACGCGGATCGTGGACGTGCTGGACAAGGGCACGGCGGCGGTGATCGTCAACGAGACGTCGGTGGTGTCGACGGACGGGGCGCCGTTGTGGACGGCGCGGTCGAGCATCTTCGCCCGCGGCGAGGGCGGGTTCGGCGGTTCGCGGGGTTCTTCTGCGCGGGTGGAACCGCCGGAGCGCGAGCCGGACGCGGTGATCGACACGCCGACCTTGCCGCAGCAGGCGCTGATCTACCGGCTGTGCGGCGACCGGAACCCGCTGCACATCGACCCGGAGTTCGCCCGGTCGGCGGGGTTCGAGGCGCCGATCCTGCACGGGCTGTGCACGTACGGGATGGTCGCCAAGGCCGTCACGGACGCCCTGCTGGACGCCGACGTCACGCGGGTGGGTTCGTTCTCCGCGCGGTTCGCGGGGATCGTGCTGCCCGGAGAGACGCTGCGGACGCGGGTGTGGCGTACGGACGAGGGCCTGGCGCTGACGACGACGGCCGTGGAGCGGGACGCGCCGGTACTGGCGGACGCGCTGCTCACAAGCCGCTGACCAGCATGTAGGCCATGCCGACGCCCATCAGGGCGCGGCAGACCTGGCGGACCGCGCGGTGGTCGCGCAGGCTTTCGGTGCGGGCCCAGCGCGCGCCGAGGATGCCGGAGCGGACGCTGTCGACGGCGAAGTAGCCGATGGCGGCCAGCGCCAGCACGGGCCAGGCGAGCTGGCCGGGTGTCATCGCCATCCAGGGGCCGTCACCGTGGCCCGGCATCGCGGTGATCATGTACAGCATCGCCGCGGCGGACACCAGGTGGTGCACGGCGCAGCACCGCCGCCCCCGCAACGCGGCGACGAGGAACCACCCGGCCGTCAGGACCAGGATCGCCTGCCACCCCGCTGCCGGGATGGGCCCCCCGAGCGGTGAGACCATCGCGAGCATCGCCAGGACCATCAGCAACTCGGCGACGTCCTGCTGGCGGGTGTCCGGGGTGGTCGTGAGGGCGTCCAGGCGCACCAGCCGGACCACGCTGGGCACGGCGAGCAGCGCGAACGCCACCGTCAGGCTCCACGCAACCAGGACCGGTATCTGCACGTCCTCAAGTTCGCCCATGAACGCCAGGTGCGCTAGAGGTCATCGAGGTGAATTCCACACCGCGAGACGGCGCAACCGGTGACGGCCCCGGCCGGACGGGAGGCCAGTGGAGGACGACGCCGCAACCGAAATCCTGCGAGGCTGCCTGCACACGTTCCTCTACGCCGTAACCGGATTCGCCTGGTTCCTCGCGGCCCATCAGGCCGTGTGGTGGTACTCGCGAGCGTGCGGCCCCAGCGGCATGGCCCCATTCCCCGGCATCCCGGTTGCGTTGATCATCGACCTGGTGGTCTTGGCCCTGGCCGCCCGTTTGGTGCACCGGCTGCACCGGCGGTTGTGGCCGCGCCTGCGCTGGTGGACGCCCGTGCTGCTGGTGGGGGTGGTCCTGCTGGTCACCTGGCTCTACTGGGTGGTCAACATCCCCATGTTCGTCGATCCCTACAGCCCCAAGATGTCCTGCTGGTCCGAGCACCCGAACGGCTGGCCCGATTGGATCCCGGTGCCCGTCCACTGAAACGAGACGCCCAACCGGCGGCGACGCGCAAGGGGGAGACCAGGTGGAGCCTGCCGACAGGGCCCGCGGAAGCGCGGGAGGGTGCCTTCGCGCGGTGCTCTATGCCCTCATCGGGTTCGCGTGGTTCTTCGCGGCGCAGAACGCCGTGTGGTGGTACTCGCGGGCATTCCACATCCCCCACGGCCCCGGCCCGGACCTCCGCATCTTGGCGATGCTGCTCGCCGGCTGGCCGGCCGTGATGCTGGCCGTGTACGGGGTGCACCGCCTGCACCAGCGGTTGTGGCCACGCTGGCCCGCCTGGATTCCGGTCCCCGGGTACTGAAAATCGCCGGTGTTTCGGCCCCTCTGTGACGGGAACCACACAGAGTAGGCGACGTCAGGAAAGGACGAAGGACGATGCCGGCCACCGAACCGATCACCGACCAATCCGTCATCGAAGACACCCTCGACACCACCGACCTGGTGGACGACGAGAGCCACCTCATCCGCGGCTACGACTGAGCCAGCACCAGCCCGCTGGTCGGCACGCCGGTACCGGCCGTCACCAGCACGTGCGACACCGTCGGCACCTGGTTGCACGACGTGCCGCGGATCTGGCGGACCCCCTCGGCGATGCCGTTCATCCCGTGGATGTACGCCTCGCCGAGCTGCCCGCCGTGCGGGTTCAGCGGCAGCGAGCCGTCCAGTTCGAGCGCTCCGGACGCCACGAAACCGGGCGCCTCGCCGCGGCCGCAGAACCCCAGCTCCTCCAACTGCATCAGCACGTACGGCGTGAAGTGGTCGTAGAGCACCGCGACGTCCATGTCGGATGGGCCCGCCCCGGCCTGCGCCCACAGCTGCCGCGCGACCACGCCCATCTCCGGCAGGCCCGCGAGCTCGTCCCGGTAGTAGCTGGTCATGATGTACTGGTCCGGCCCGCTCCCCTGCGCCGCCGCGGCGATCACCGCGGGCGGGTGGCGCAGGTCGCGGGCCCGCGCGGCACTCGTGATCACCAGCGCGACCCCGCCGTCGGACTCCTGGCAGCAGTCCAGCAACCGCAGCGGTTCGGCGATCCACCGCGACGCCTGGTGCTCCGCCAGCGTGATCGGCTTGCCGTGGAACCACGCCGCCGGGTTCGTCGCCGCGTGCTTGCGGTCCAGCACCGCCACCCGGCCGAAGTCCTCGGTCGACGCGCCGTACTCGTGCAAGTAACGCTGCGCCACCATCGCGACCGTGGCCGCCGGCGTGGCCAGCCCCATCGGATAGTGGAACGCGTTGTCCACCCCGGAGGAGTTCACCTGCCCCGCCGCCGCGGACGACACCTGCCCGAACCGGTGCCCGGACCGCTCGTTGAACGCCCGGTACGCCACCACCACCTCAGCCACCCCGGTCGCGACCGCCATCGCCGCCTGCTGGACCGTCGCTGCCGCCGCGCCGCCGCCGTAGTGCACCCGGCTGAAGAACGTCAGCTCCGGGATGCCCAGCTCCCGCGCCACCGCGATTTCGGCGTTGCCGTCCATCGTGAACGACACCAGGCCGTCCACATCGGACGGGCACAGTCCGGCGTCGTCCAGTGCCGCGCGCACCGCCTCGGCCGCCAGCCGCAGCTCGCTGCGTCCCGAGTCCTTCGAGAACTCCGTCGCGCCGATCCCGGCGATCGCCGCCTTGCCCGACAGTGTCATGCCGCCAGCTCCACGGTCACCGTCCCGCTCACGTGCGCCCCCAGCTGCCCGGTCCCGGTCACCTCGACGACCGCGACCCGCCCCTCCACCGACGCGACCCGCCCGGTGAACACCAACCGGTCTCCGGCGTAGCACGGCACGCCCAGCTTGATCTTGATCGACCGGACCAGCGCGTCCGGCCCCGCCCAGTCCGTCACGAACCGCTGCACCAGCCCGGTGTCGGTGAGGATGTTGAGGAAGATGTCCTTCGACCCGCGCGCGACCGCGGCGTCCCGGTCGTGGTGCACGTCCTGGAAGTCCCGCGTCGCCAGCGCGGTGCTGATCACGAACGTCGGCGTGACGTCGAAGACCAGCTCGGGCAGCTCGGTTCCGGCGACGGTCATCGCGCCACCCGCCAGGCCGGCAACGTCAGATCGTCGTCCACCTTCAGGAACGTCGCGGTCACCGGCAGTCCGATGTGGACCTCCGCGGGATCGGCCCCGACCAGTTCGCCCAGCATCCGCACCCCCTCCTCCAGCTCGACCAGCGCGATCACGAACGGCAGCTGCTTGCCCGGCACCGCGGGCCGGTGGTGCACCACGTAGCTGTAGACCGTGCCGCGCCCGCTCGCCACCACCCAGTCCGGCTTCGCGTCCAGGTCGCCGTCCGGCGGCATCGGCCCCGGCGGGTGCCGCAGCACTTCGCCCCAGCGCTGGATCCGCAGCTCGCCGGCCTTCGTGCCCTCCCAGAAGAACTCGGTGTCCCGGCTGATCACCGGCCGCAGCGCGCCCCGCGCGGAGGGCGGCGGGGCGAACTTCAACACCCGGAACAGCATGTCGGCGACCAGTTCGTCGCCGACATACCAGGACGTGCGGGTGGTGACGAACCAGCCCTCGCCCAGCGCGGTCCGCTTCGGCCCCACGACCGACTCCAGCGCCGTCGACGCCGACACGTGCTCGCCGACCCGCAGGTAGCGGTGGTAGGTCTGCTCGGAGTTCGTCGCGACCACCGACGTGTAGCCGGCCTCGTCGAGCACGGCCATCATCGCGCCCAGCGGGTCGTCCGCCGCGCGCTGCCCGTGCAGGCCGTTCATCGTCCACACCTGCACCATGGCCGGCGGCGCGACGCCCTCGGCGTAGCGCGGGTTGGCGTCGCCGATCGCCTCGACCCAGTTGTTGATCATCGCCTGGTTCACCGGATCACGGGCCGGGCGGCGCGACGACTCGCCCTGCGCGCGGATCCGTGCGGCCGCCTCTTCGACGCTCATCGCGGCACCCTCGGCAATCCCAGTCCGGCCGTCGCGATCAGCTCGCGCTGGATCTCGTTCACGCCACCCCCGAAAGTGAGCACGATGTTGCGCCGCGCCAGCACGTCCAGCCACTCGGCGAGCGCGGCGGTGCCCGGATCGGACAGATCCCCGTGCCGGGCCACGATCTCCTCCACCAGGCGCGCCACCCGCTGGATGCGGTCCGAGCCGAACACCTTGGTCGCCGAGGCGTCCGCGACGTCCAGCTCCGCGGCCGCGACCTGCCAGTTGAGCAGCTCGTTGATCCGCACCACGGCGAGCGTCTCGCCCAGCGCCCGGCGCACGTCGGGCTCGCCGAGCAGATCGCGCTCCACGGCCCAGGCCCGCACCCGGTCGTAGAGCCCGCCGATCCGCCCGGCCGGGCCGAGCATGACGCGCTCGTGGTTGAGCTGCGTGGTGATCAGCTTCCAGCCCTGGTTCTCCTCGCCCACCCGCATCGACACCGGGACCCGGACATCGGAGTAGTACGTGGCGTTGACGTGGTGCGCGCCGTCGCAGGTGATGATCGGCGTCCACGAGTAGCCGGGGTCGCCGGTGTCGACGATCAGGATCGAGATGCCCTTGTGCTTGGGCGCGTCCGGATCGGTGCGCACCGCAAGCCAGACGTAGTCGGCGTCGTGCCCGCCGGTCGTGAAGATCTTCTGCCCGTTGACCAGGTAGGAATCGCCGTCGCGGACCGCGGTGGTGCGCAGGGACGCGAGGTCGGTGCCCGCGTCGGGCTCGGTGTAGCCGATCGCGAAGTGCACCTCCCCGGCGAGGATCTTCGGCAGGAAGAACGCCTTCTGCTCGGGCGTGCCGTACTCCTGCAGGGTGGGCCCGACGGTCTGCAGCGTCACCGACGGCAGCTGCACGTCGGCGCGCGCGGCCTCGTCGGCGAAGATGTGCTGCTCCAGGTCGCCGAACCCGCCGCCGCCGTACTCCTCGGGCCAACCGACTGCGAGCCGCCCGTCGCTGCCCATGCGGCGCACGATGCGGCGGTAGACCTCGCCGTGCCGCTCGCGCAGCAGCGCCTGCCGCTCCTCCGGCGTGATCAGCCCGGCGAAGTACTCGCGCAGCTCATCCCGCAGTTTCCGTTGCGGCGCGGTCAGTTCGATGTGCATCAGGCCTCCACCAGGTCGCCGAGCCGGTCCAGCCGCTCGCTCGCGCCGCCGGTCAGCGCGGCGAGCTCCTTGACCAGTCCGTAGTGGCGGTGCAGCGGGTAGGTGATGTCGACGCCGAGACCGCCGTGCAGGTGGTGGCACACCGCGAGCGCCTTGGGCGCCTCCTCGGCGAGCCAGTACGCGGCGACCGCCAGGTCCTCGTCCGCGTCGAGCCCCTCGGCGAGCCGCCACACCGCGGACAACGCGGCCAGGTGCAGCGTGCGGGAGGCGATGTAGACGTCCGCGATCTGCTGCGCCACCGCCTGGAACGTCGCAAGTGGACGGCCGAACTGCTCGCGCTGCCGCACGTGCCCGGTGGTCAGCGCCAGCGCTCCGGCCACCGCGCCGTCGCCGAGCGCGACCGCGCCGGCGAGCGCGAACCGGCGCAGGTCCGCGAGCGAGCCGTCGCGCAGCAGGTCCGCCTCACCCACCCGGACGCCGGACAGGCGCAACGACGTGCCGTGCACCTCCGCGCCCTCGGCCCGCGGATCGACGAGGAACACGCCCGGTCCCCACGGCAGCGTCGCGGGCACGAGCACGCATCCGGCCTGCGCCAGCGACGGCACCAGGGTCTTCGTGCCGGTCAGCGCCCAGCCGCCGTCCACGGCGACGGCCTCGGTCGAGGGCTCCGCGGCGAACGGCCTGGACGGCTCGTGCGGCGCGGCGGTGACGACGACCTCGCCCGACGCGATCTCCGGCAGCCACCGCGCGCGCTGCTCCGGGCTGCCCATCCGGTTCAGCGGCAGCACCCCCAGCGCGAGTGCGGCGAGCGCGGGCACCTGCGCGCCCGCCCGGCCGACCTCGGTCAGCACCACCGCGACCTCGGCCGGGCCGAGCCCGTCCCCGCCCAGGTCCTCGGGCAGGGCGAGCGCGAGCAGCCCGGCCTTCGCGAGCGCCTGCCAGGCGTGCTCGGGGTCCCTGGCGAGGACGTCCGCGGTCAGCGCGGCGATCTCGGCCCGGGTCGCGTCCAGGGTGAAGTCCACACCGGCTCCTCGGCTACAAGACTGAAACCTGTTCTAGTCTTAGCCGAGGAGCCGCGTTCAGGCAAGGGCGGAGGCCGCGTCCAGCAGTTCCTTCATCTCGTCCCGCATCGCGTCGGCCAGCGCCCACAGATCTGGAACGAGTTCTCGCGCCGCGAGGAGCCCGATGTCGACCTTGCCGGCGTAGGACAGCACGGTCACGTTCAGCCCGGCGCCGTGGAACACCGGGCCGAGCGGGTAGAAGGCCGTCACCCGCGCGCCGACGAAGTACAGCGGCACCGGCGGGCCGGGCACGTTGGAGACGACCAGGTTGTGCACCACCGGGTGCTTGTCGGCCAGCCGCAGCGCCGCGTAGGCCCGCACCGCGAGCCCGAACAGGCCGGGCGCGGCGAACTGGGCCCAGTCCTGCAGCATGTCCGCGTCGATCTCGTGGTGGTGCTCCTTGGCCTGCCGGTTGCTCTCCGCGACCGCGTAGACCCGGGCGGCGGCCTCCGGCAGGTGGGTGGGCAGGGTCGCGAAGAACGCGGACACCTTGTTGTTGCTGTCGCCCTCCTGGCTGGTGCGGTCCAGCGTCGACACCGGGACGGTCGCCACCAGCGGGTCCTTCGGCAGCTCGCCGCGCGCGTCCAGGTAGCGGCGCAGCGCGCCCGCGCACAACGCCAGGACGACGTCGTTCACCTTCACCCCGAAGGCGTTCTTCACGGTCTTGACGTCGTCCAGCTCGACCGTGCTGTAGGCGATGGCGCGGACGCTGGAGATGGTGGAGTTGAACGAGGTGCGCGGCGCGGTGAACGGCACCGGCATGCCCTGGCGGCGCAGGGCGCGGCCGACCCAGCGGGGCGCCATGCTCGCCAGGCCGGGCAGCAGCTTCGCCAGCTCCACCGGCCGCCGCGCCAGCTCGCCGACGCTGGTCTTGAGCAGTTCGAGGTGCGAGGGCGGCGCGAGGTTGGGTTCGGGCTCGGGCAGCGGCGGAAGTTCACCCGGTTCGGTGCCTGCCAGGTAGGCGATCAGGTTCGCGCCGCCGACGCCGTCGACGGTCGCGTGGTGCATCTTGAACATCACCGCGACACCGTCGCCGGGCAGCCCCTCGATCACGTACAGCTCCCACAGCGGGCGGCCGCGGTTGAGCGGCTGGCCGGCGAAGTGGGCGCACAGCTCGGCCAGCGTCTCGCGGTCGCCCGGCGCGGGCACGGCGACGCGGTGCAGGTGGTGGTCGATGTCGAACGCCTCGTCCTCCACCCACACCGGGTGCAGGAAGTTCAGCGGCGAATTGTGCAGTTTCCGGCGGAACTCCGGGATCGCGGCGATGCGCTCGGCGAGCCGCCGCTTGAACTCGGGGAAGCGATATCCGCCCGGTATGGTCGATCCGTCCAGGGTGAGCAGCCCGCACACGTGCAGCACCTGCGAAGACGTTTCCAGGTACAGGAAACTGGCGTCGAGTCCAGACAGCGGTCGCACCCTCCCAGGGTAGGCGAAACTGACTACGATCACGGGGTATGCGACCCCGATTCCTCACCCGCCGGGCGGTCCAGCTCGCCCTGACCGCGAACGCCCTTCGCCCGGTGCCGGGGGTGCGCGCCTCGGTGCCCGCGTTCTTCGCGGGGTGGCTGACCAGCGAGCTGGCGCCGCACCTGCTCGCGCTGACCGCGGCCGACACGGCGGCGCACCTGGCGCGGCACGGGGCGCGGTCCGTGCAAGACCGGGTCGGCCTCGGCCTGGCCGCGGCGTCGGCCGCCGGGCTGGGGTCGCTGATCGTCACGTCGCAGCGGGCGCGGGGCGCGGTCGAGGACGCGCTGGCCGAGGCGCTGGGGCCGAAGTACGTGGCGGACCTGTCGCGGCCGCCGGACGCGAAGGACCTGGCGACGCCGTGGGGTCAGCTGGTGCTGCCGTTCCGGATGCGCAACCCGGACGTGCGGCGGGACCGCAACCTGGCGTACGCGCCGGGCGGCAAGCGGTTCCTGATGGACATCTACCGGCCGCGGGAGCCGGTCGAGGGGCGGCCGGTGCTGCTGCAGATCCACGGTGGCGCGTGGATGATCGACAGCAAGGACCACCAGGGCATCCCGTTGATGCTGCACATGGCGCAGCGCGGGTGGGTGTGCGTTGCGGTGAACTACCCGCTGTCGCCCAAGGCGCACTGGCCGGACCACATCGTCGGCGTGAAGCGGGCGGTGGCGTGGATTCGCGAGCACATCCATGACTACGGGGGTGACCCGTCGTTCCTGGCCGCGACGGGTGGTTCGGCGGGCGGTCACCTGGCCGCGCTGCTGGCGCTGACCCCGAACGACGCCGGCCTGCAGCCGGGTTTCGACGACGCCGACACGTCCGTGCAGGCGTGCGCCCCGCACTACGGCGTGTACGACTTCGCCGCGACGAGCGGTTCGACGGCGAGCAAGCAGCGGCTGCACGGGCTGCTGGCGCGGTACGTGGTGGGCAAGGACCCGGTGCGGTTCCTGGACGACTACATCGCCGCGTCGCCGCTGGACCGGATCACCGAGAAGGCGCCGCCGTTCTTCGTGATCCACGGCGCGCACGACTCGCTGGTGCCGGTCCGCGAGGCGCGGGAGTTCGTCCGCCGCCTGCGGGAGACGTCCGAGCAGCCGGTGGCGTACGCCGAACTGCCGGGCGCGCAGCACGCGTTCGACGTGTTCCCGTCGATCCGGTCGGCGCACGTGGTGCGCGGCGTGGAGCGCTTCTTGGACTGGACGTACCTCCGCTGGCTGCGCGACCAGCGCGGGTGATGCCCCAGCCCCGCGAAATCTCGCCCGGCGTCGGCCAACGGCGAATCGGCGCGAGTGGCCGGCCCACCGCCTCGCGCGGGCCCCACATGACGAGCCCATGCCCTCGCTCACCTGCTCTCCGGCTCCCTCTGGTGTGCGCCCCTCCCCCGCGATCGCCCGTCATCCTGGCTGTCCCAGTTGCACGAGCGCCGTGAGCTCGTCGTCGGTCAGGTCGGTGATCCAGTCCTCCCCCGCGCCGACCACGGCTTCGGCCAGGCCGCGCTTCTCGGCGAGCACCGTGGCGATCCGTTCCTCCAGCGTGCCCTCCGCGATGAGCCGGTGGACCTGCACCGGCCGGTCCTGCCCGATCCGGTGCGCGCGGTCGGTCGCCTGGTCCTCGACCGCCGGGTTCCACCACCGGTCGTAATGGATGACGTGGGTGGCGCGGGTGAGGTTCAGCCCCACGCCCCCGGCCTTGAGCGACAGCAGGAACACCGGCGCGTCACCGCGCTGGAACCGCGCCACCATCTCGTCCCGCTGCCGCGTCGGGTCGGCGCCGGACAGCAGCTGCACCGGCAGCCCCCGCTCGGTCAGCCGCGTTTCCAGCAGCCGGCACAGCTGCACGTACTGGCTGAACACCAGCACGCTCTCGCCCTCGTCCAGGATCACGTCCAGCAGCTCCTCGAACGCGGCGAGCTTGCCCGACCGCCCGGCGACCGGCCCGCTCTCCTTGAGGTACTGCGCCGGGTGGTTGCAGATCTGCTTCAGCTCGGTGAGCAGCTTGAGCACCTGCCCGCGCCGCTGCACGCCCCGCGACTCGCGGATCTTCGCCAGGTTCTCCCGCACCACCGCCTCGTACAGGGTGGCCTGCTCGGCGGTCAGCGGCACGTACCGGTCGGTCTCGGTCTTGCTGGGCAGTTCCGGCGCGATGTCCGGGTCGGTCTTGCGCCGCCGCAACAGGAACGGCCGCACCGTCGCCGCGAGGCGCTCGACGCTGCCGGCGTCGCGGTCGCGTTCGACCGGGCGCGCGATCGTGCGGCGGAAGTGGTCGAGCGTGCCGAGCAGGCCGGGCGTCGTCCAGTCCAGGATGGACCACAGCTCGGTGAGCCGGTTCTCCACCGGCGTCCCGGTCAGCGCTACCCGCGCCGCGGCCGGGATCCGGCGCAGTTCCCTGGCCGTCGCCGACAGGGGGTTCTTGACGTGCTGCGCCTCGTCCGCCGCGATCAGCCCCCAGTCCACTTCGGACAGCGTGGCCCTGTCGCGGCGCAGCACCCCGTACGTGGCCAGCACGACCTCGTCCGGCTCCAGGTCGTCCAGGTGCCGGCGCCCGCCGTGGAAGCGCCGCACCGGCACCTTCGGCGCGAACCGGGCAAACTCGCGCTCCCAGTTGCCCAGCAGCGAGGTCGGGCACAGCACCAGTGTCGGCCCGGCCCGCAGCGTCCGGCGGTGCAGGTGCAACGCGATGAGCTGGATGGTCTTGCCGAGGCCCATGTCGTCGGCGAGGATCCCGCCGAGCCCCAGCTCGGCCATCCGGGCCAGCCAGGACAACCCCGCGCGCTGGTAGGGCCGCAGCGTGGCCTGCAGGTCGGTGGCCGGCTCGACCGGACCGGCGGGGGCACGCAACCGCTCCACGAGACCGTCGAGCGCGGGCGGGGCGGCGAAGGCCAGCTGCTCGTCGTCGACCTCCAGCTCGCCGGTGAGGGCCGCGGCCAGTGCCTGCGCGCCCGTCACGCTGCGGCCCGCCCGGCGCAGGCGGGCGGACAGGAACGGGTCGGCGCGCACCCACTGCCCGCGCAGCCGCACCAGCGGCCGCTTGGCCTCGGCCAGCGCGGCGACCTCGGCCTCGGTGAGGGTTTCGCCGCCCAGGCTGAGCTGCCAGCGGAACCGCAGCAGGTCGGTCAGCCGGAACACGCCGTCGCCCTCGCTAGCCGGCGACGGCGTGACGCTCGCCTTGGCCCGCACCGGTTCGCCTGCCATGCCGCGCGGCCACAGCACCTCGACCCCCGCGGCGGCGAGCGCCGCGGACCCGCCGTCGAGCAGTTCGACGACTTCGTCATCGTCCAAGAGCAGCTCGCCGGCGGCCCCGAGCACACGGCCGAGCGGGGCCCACGCGCGGGCGCCCCGCCGGAGACCGACGAGCAGCCGGGCCTCGACCTGCTCGCCGAAACGGGACCGGACAGCGCTCGGCGCGCTCCACAACGAAGCCGCGTCGACGACAAGGCTGGGGTCGGCGGCGCTGCGCAGGGCGACGACTCCGGCGAACGCGAAACCGTCGTCGGTCTCGCGCACCTCGACGCGGAGCTGGAGCTGCGCGCCGAACCCGTCGGCGGGACCGCGGACGAGCACGTCGGCGGTGGCGTCCCACAGCGCGCGGACCAGCGTCTCCGGCGAGTGCAGCCGGATGCGTTTGAGGCCGGACAGCGGGAGGGCGTGCGCCTCGGGCGGCAACGCGGCGGCCAGGTCGCGCAGCAGGTCCTCGTCGGCGGCGTCGAGCGGCCCGGCGCGCCAGGAGTCCACTTCGGACGGTGCCCCGGCGGATCGGAACCGGCCGCGCTCGACGAGGTCCACCCCCGCGGAGACGGCGGCGGACCAGGCGGCCAGCGACGGGCCGGCATCGGTGACGGCGAGCAGGCGCGGGATGGCGTCGGCCAGCGGGAGGACGTGCGCGTCCACCTTGGCGCGGCGAAAGGACTTCCCGGCGCCGGCGGGCAGCACGAGCTCGACCGGCGTCGGCCCCGGCTCGTCGCCCCAGACGGCGAGCACGCCGTCCCGGGGCGGGTCCGAGGGCACGAAGATCGCCCTGGTCGTCTCGGTCCATTCCACGGTGATCACCCTAGGCGGGACCACCGACAGTTTCAGGAGCGCGGCAGCCCCAGCAGGCGTTCCGCCGCCACCGACAGCAGGATCTGCGTCGTGCCGCCGGCGATGCTCAGGCAGCGCGTCAGCAGGAACTCGTGTTGCGCCGCCGTCGTCTCGTCGGTCACCAGGACACCCGGCGGCCCCAGCAGCTCCAGCGCCGCCTCCGCCGCGGCCTGCCGGTGCCGCACGCCGATCAGCTTCCGCACGCTCGACTCCGCCCCCGGGTCCTGCCCGGCCAGGCGCCGCAGCGTCGACCGCAGGTCGAGCAGAGCGCACGCCGAACCCTCGGCCACCAGCGCACCGAGCCGTTCCAGCACCGCCGGATCCGGCTCACGCACCGCCGCCAGCAGCGACTCCACCGCCTCCCCCACCGACGAGCCGCCGCTCATCGCCACGCGTTCGTTCGCCAGCGTCGTCCGTGCCAGGCGCCAGCCGCCGTTCACCTCGCCGACCACGTTCGCCGACGGCACGAACACGTCGTCGAGGAAGACCTCGTTGAACCGCTCGACCCCGGTGATCTCGCGCAGCGGGCGGACGTCGATCCCGGGGGACGACATGTCGACCAGAAAGTAGGTGATGCCCTGGTGCTTGGGCGCGTCCGGATCGGTGCGCGCGAGGCAGATCGCCCAGTCCGCCTCCCGTGCGAGCGACGTCCAGACCTTCTGCCCGGACAACACGAACCCACCGTCCACTTCGGTCGCCCGGGTCCGCAGCGAAGCCAGGTCGGAGCCTGCCCCTGGCTCGCTGAACAACTGGCACCAGGTCAGCTCACCACGCAGTGTCGGCATCACGAACCGCTGCCGCTGCTCGTCCGTGCCGTGCTCCAGGATGGTCGGCACCGCCCAGGCGCCGATCACCAGATCGGGCCGCGTCACCCCCGCGCGCGCCAGTTCGGCATCGATGACCAGTTGCCGCGCCGGCGTCGCGTCCAGCCCGTAGGGCGCGGGCCAGTGCGGCATCAGGTAGCCACTCGTCGCCAGCCGCTCGCGACGTTCCCCCTCGGGCAGCGCGGCAATCTCCGCCACCGTCGCCCGCACGGCCGGGTCGAAGTGCTCCGACAGGTCGACCCCCAGCTCCCGCCGCACCCCGGCCAGGGCGAGCGAAGCCGCCGAACGGCGCCACCCGGCCGAACCGCCCAGCCACTGCCGCAACGCCACCGCGCGGCGCAGGTACCGGTGCGCGTCGTGCTCCCAAGTGAACCCGATCCCGCCGAGGACCTGGATGCAGTCCTTGGCGGTGTCCACCGCCGCGTCCAGCGCCCCGGCGGCCGCCACCGCCGCCGCGAACTCGTGCTGCTCCGGCGACTCGCCGGCAGCCCGGGCCGCGTCCCACGCCAGCGCCCCGGCCAGCTCGGCCCGGCACAGCATCTCCGCGCACAGGTGCTTGACCGCCTGGAACGACCCGATCGGCCGGCCGAACTGCTCGCGCACCTTCGCGTGCTCCGACGCCGTCGCCACGCACCAGCGCGCGATCCCGGCCGCCTCCGCCGCGGCCAGCGTCGCCGCGAAAACCCGCAACTCGGCGCCCTCGAACACGGTGCCGTCACCGTCTGGCACCCGCCCGAACGAGCGGGACAGGTCGAACGACTCGACGGCTTCCGCACCCCGCTCCCGCACGCTCCACGTGTCGCCGTCGGCCACCAGCAGGTGGGTGGCGTCCGCGTCGAGCACCGGCCCGTCCGGCGACAACGCCACGCCCGCGCTCGCGGAGCCGTCCGCGAACGCCGGGAGCAGCTCCTTCGCCGCCGGAGACCCGCCGCGTCGCCCCAGCACCAGCGCCGCCAGCACGGTCCCGAGCACCGGCCCCGGCACGAGCGCGGCCGCCGCCTCCTCGACGGCCACCGCGGCGTCGGAGACCGTCCCGCCCGCGCCGCCCAGGTCCTCCGGCACCCCGATGCCGAACACGCCGATGGCGGTCAGGTCGTCCCGGCTCCTGGCGCCGGAGCGGATCGTCCCGGCGAGCGCGCGCTGCTCCGCGGTGAGGACTGACATGCGGCTCACTATAGAACGTGTTTCAGTTTTGTGGCCAGATCCACTCGATGCGCGAGATCAGGAGGCGGGCCGGTAAGCTGTGGAGTGAAACTGAAACAAGTTCCGGAGCAGGTGCCGATGGCCGCCAAAGCGAAGACGTCCACCCAACCGAAGAACGGGATGAGCGCGTTGTCCAGCGACGAGCTCGGTTCCGCCGCGCAGCGGGACCGGCGACGGCGCATCATCGACGCGACCCTGGCGCTGGCGTCCAAGGGCGGGTACGACGCCGTCCAGATGCGGGCCGTGGCCGAGAAGGCCGACGTCGCGCTGGGCACCCTCTACCGCTACTTCCCGTCGAAGATCCACCTGCTGGTCTCCGGCCTGGCCAGGGAGTTCGAGCGCGCGCACGAGAAGCTGCAGCGGACGAGCATCCCGGGCGACACGCCGAGCGAGCGGCTCATCTTCGTGCTCAGCCGCAACACCCGGCTGATGCAGCGAGACCCGCACCTGACCGAGGCGATGGTCCGGGCGTTCATGTTCGCCGACACCACGGCCGCCGCCGAGGTCGAGCAGGTCGGCAGGCTGCTGGAGAGCATGTTCGCGCGCGCCATGGGCATCGAGGAGCCGACCGAGCACGACCGCGCGGTCTTCCACCTCATCGCCGACGTGTGGATGGCGAACCTGGTCGCGTGGGTCACCCGCCGCGCGTCCGCCGCCGACGTCGCCAACCGGCTGGAGCTGTCGGTGCACCTGCTGCTGGACAACAACACGCGCTGACACCGATCGGTCGCGATCCGTCGCGGTAGTTGGGAACTCCCTGGCAGCCCGCTGTGAATTCCCTGTAGATCACCGGAATCCGGGATCCGGCTGCAACAAGCCGCGATCATGGCCGCGTTTGTGTGGTCATGAGAAGCAGGACGGCCGGCAAGGTCGTGCTCCCGGCCGCGGTGTTCGGCGCCGTGACCATGCTGATCTTCACGGTCCAGCACCAGCCGCGGGCGTCCTCGGCGAGCCCGGTCGTGCAGGTGAGCGCCCCGGTGACGTCGATGACCACCCCGGAGCCGTCGACGCCGCCGGCCACCCAGGCCGACCCGGCGCCCGCCGGGGACATCCCGCCGGAGTCGGAGCCGGCGGAGGACGACACCGTCGCCAGGCGGGTCCAGGACCTCGCGCAGGCGAGAGTGGCGAGCGCCGAGGTCGGGGTCGAGGTGTACGACCGGCAGACCGGCGTCGTCCTGACGCAGCTCAACGCCGACCGGCAGTTCTACTCGATGTCCGTGGTCAAGCTGCTGATCGCGCTGGACGTGCTGCGGGCGAGCGGGTGGGCCCTGCCGGCGGGCAGCACGCAGACCCAGCTGACCAGGATGATCACCGCCAGCGACGACGGCATCGCCAGCAGCCTGTGGGTCGCCCACGGCGGCACCGGCATCGTGACCCGCATGGCCAAGCTGATCGGGCTGACCGGCACCGAGCCGCCGTCGTCGGCAGGCCAGTGGGGATCGACGAAGATCACCGCCGCGGACGTGGTCAAGGTCTACAACTACATCGAGGACGAGCTGCCGCAGGCCAGCCGCGACCTGCTCTACGACGCGATGTACCACGCCTCCGAACACGGCTCGGACGGCACGGACCAGTACTTCGGGATCCCGGACGGGCTTCCCGGCACGACGTGGGCGATCAAGCAGGGCTGGGGCACCAGCGGTTCGGAGGCGGTGTACAACACGACGGGCCTGCTCGGCGCCGACGCCAGGTACGTCGTGGTCGTCCTGATCGCGGCGCCGTCCCGCTACTACCGCACCCTGCCGATGGCGCTCACCGCCGGCACCGCAGCCCTGCTGCCGCTGGTCAGCTGACGCGCGGCACGAGCGCGGCCAGCGCGTCCAGCCTGCGCAGGGTGTCGCCCTCCGACGCGGCGGGCAGGCCCAGCGTGACGCGCTCGGCTCCGGCCTCGGCGTAGGCGTCGAGCAGCGCCGGGTCCGGTGGCGCGGACGTCGCGGTCACCGGAACCGATCCGGCCTGCGCCACCTGCGCCGCGGCCGCTTCCGGATCGCGCAGGGCGTTGGGCAGCCAGCCCGCTTCCAGCCGCTTCGCGCGGTCCAGCGCCGCGGTGCTGTTGCCGCCGATGTAGACCGGCACCTCACGCGCGGGCTTGGGCCACTGGAACACCGGGTCGAAATCCACGTGCACGCCGTGGAACTCGGCCTCATCGTTCGTCCACAATGTCCGGAGTGCCTGGATCTGCTCGTCCAGCAGCGCGCCGCGGGTGCGCGGGTCCGTGCCGTGGTTGCGCATCTCCTCGCGGTTCCAGCCGACGCCCACCCCGAACAGGAAACGCCCGCCGGACAACAGGTCGAGGCTAGCCACGGACTTCGCGGTGTGCAGGACGTCCCGCTGGATCAGCAGCGTGATGCCGGTGCCCAGCTTGAGCGTCGTGGTCGCGGCGGCCGCCGCGGTCAGCGCGACGAACGGGTCGAGCGCGCGGTAGTAGGCCCGCGCCATCTCGCCGCCGGCCGGGTACGCGGTCTCCCGGCTGACCGGGATGTGCGAGTGCTCCGCGACGAACAGGGCGTCGAACCCGCGGTCCTCGACCGCCTTCGCCAGGACGTCCGGCCGGGCGGTCTCGTCGGTGACGAACGTCGAAATCCCCAGTTTCACCGGTAGCCCTCCGCGAGGGCGGCGAGCTCGTCCAGCTTGGTGAGCGTCTCCGATTCGGGGCGGGTGCCGAGCATGAACGTCACGCGCTCCACCCCGGCCTCGGCGTACCCGGCCAGCGCCTCCTCGCTGCGGCCGGCGCCGAAGACGGTGAACGGGACGTCGGGGCGGCCCTGCTCGGCCAGCCAGGCGCGGACGCGCTTGATCTCCTCCGGTGGCGTGTGCGACCGCGGCATCCAGCCGTCGGCGTGGTTGAGGAGCCGGGTGAGCGCGGCCTCGCTCTCACCGCCGACGTAGATCGGCGGGTGCGGGCGCTGCACCGGCTTGGGCCACTGCCAGATCGGGTCGAAGTCGACGTGCTTGCCGTGGAACTCGGCCTCGTCCTGCGTCCAGATCGCCTTGAGCGCCTGGATCTGCTCGTCGATCAGGGCGCCGCGGGTGCGCGGCTCGGTGCCGTGGTTGCGCATCTCCTCGCGGTTCCAGCCCACGCCGACACCGAAGGCGACGCGGCCGCCGGAGAGCAGGTCGAGGCTCGCGACCTCCTTGGCGGTGTGGATGACGTCGCGCTGCACCAGCAGGGCGACACCGGTGAAGAGCAGCAGGTCGCGGGTCTCCGCCGCGGCCGCGGTCAGCGCCACGAACGGGTCCAGCGTGCGGTAGTAGACGCGGGGCAGCTCACCGCCGCCCGGGTAGGGGCTTTCCCGGCTGACCGGGATGTGCGAATGCTCGGCGAGCAGCAGTGAATCGAACCCGCGCTCCTCCAGCGCGCGGCCGAGCGCGCCCGGCCGGATGCCTTCGTCGGTGACGAACGTCGAGATCCCGAACTTCATGCTCCGACGTAACTCCCGGACCGGGGCGCGCTATTCCCGCTCGCGTCGTGTGCCGCGGGCCTCACCCGGCCCCGGCAGCGGCGGCGACCCGCTCCCGGGCGCTCGCCGCGTCCGGGGCGGACAGGGCGAGCTGCGCGAGCTCCGCGCATTCGGCGGCGGTGTGGGCCGCGAGGGCGAGGCGGACGGCGGGCAGCGCGGACGGCGCCATCGACAGGCTTGTCACCCCGAGTCCGACCAGCACCAGCGCCAGCAGCGGATCGCTCGCCGCTTCACCGCAGACGCCGACGGGCTTGCCCGCCGCGGTGCCCGCCGCACCCGTCAGCCGGACCAGCTCCAGCAGCGCGGGTTGCCACGGGTCGAGCAGGCCGGCCAGGTCACCGGCCATCCGGTCGGCGGCGAACGTGTACTGGCCGAGGTCGTTGGTGCCGATGCTGACGAAGTCGCAGGCGCCCAGGATCGCGTCTGCCCGCAGCGCGGCCGCGGGCACCTCGACCATCGTCCCGGCGACCCGGAGCCCGTGCGCTCGGGCGGCTGCGGCGAACTCCGCGGCCTCGGCCGGTGTGGACACCATCGGCGCCATCACCCACACGTCGGCCGTGCTGGCGTCGCGGGCGGCGGCGATCGCGGTCAGCTGGTCCGCCAGCATCCGCGGGTGGCGCCGGGCCAGGCGCAGGCCGCGCACACCGAGCGCCGGGTTGGGCTCGTCGCCGTGGTCGACGAACGCGAGCGGCTTGTCCGCCCCCGCGTCGAGCGTGCGCACCACGACCTTGCGGCCGCCGAACGCCTGGAACACCTCGGCGTAGCTCCGGCGCTGCTCCTCGACCGACGGCTCGTCGGCCCGGTCCAGGTACAGGAACTCGGTGCGCAGCAGGCCCACGCCCTCCGAGTCGACGGCTGCCGCGGCCGCGAGGTCACGGGCCGCCCCGACGTTCACCAGCAACGCCACCGGAACGCCGTCCGCGGTCCGGCCCGGGCCGCTGGAGGCCGCCAGCGCGGCAGCGTGCTCGGCCGCCTCGGCCTCCGCCGCCTCGACGAGCGAGTCGGGCGGGTCGACGACCACCTCCCCCGTCGCGCCGCGGACGAGCACCGGCGTCCCGTCGGTCAGCGATGCCGCACCGGCACAAGCCACGACCGCGGGGATGCCCAGCGATTTCGCCAGGATCGCCGTGTGGCTGGTGGGCCCGCCCAGCTCGGTGACGATCGCGCGCACCCGGTCCGCGTCGAGCACCGCGGTGTCGGCCGGCGCGAGGTCCCGTGCGACCAGGACGAACGGATGACCGGGGTCGGGCACGCCGGGCATCGGGACGCCGAGGATCCGCGCCACGGTGCGGTCCCGCAGGTCGTCGACGTCGGCGGCCCGCTCGGCGAGGTAACCGCCGGCCGCGGTGAGCGCGTCGCGGAACCCGGCGAACGCGTCGGCGACCGCGTGCGCCAAGCCCCGCCCGTCCTCCAGACGCGCCCGGATCCGGTCCGCCAGCGCGGGATCGGCGACCATCATCGACTGCGCCAGCAGGACGTCCGCGGCCGCACCACCGGCCTGGGCCGAGCGTTCGTCGAGGAACGCGGCCACCTCGGCCAGCGCCGCACGCGCCCGCTCCACGGCGGCGGGCACGTCGGCTTCCGGCGCGTCCGCCTCCGGCAGCCGCGGTGGTTCGGCGAGCCGGGCGACCGGGCCGTGCGCGACGCCCGGGCTGACGCCGATCCCGGTCACCGGGCGGAGGACGACCTCACCCATCGTGGTTCGCCGCCACGATCGCGGCCAGCTCGTCGAGCGCCTGCTCGGCCTGCGGACCGTCGGCGCTGAGCACCACCTCGTCCCCGCCCCGGGCGCCGAGGCCGAGCACGGACAGGATGCTGCGGGCGTCGACGGGGTCGGCGCCGTCCTTGCCGATGCTCACCGGCACCGGCTGCGCGGCGGCGGCCTTGACGAACAGGGCGGCGGGACGGGCGTGCAGGCCAACGGTGGACCCGACGACGACACGGCGTTCCGGCATGGCAGTTCTCCTCGGGCGTCAGGCCGCGACGGCCTGGGTGGACGTTTCGGGGGTGGCCGCGGCCGGCGCGCGGTCGCGGCCGATGCTCTTGGCGAGCAGCACGCAGCCGCAGGTGACGAGCGTGCCGATCGCGACGGCGAGCAGGAACAGCAGCGGGTTGCCGATGAGCCCGACCACCCAGATGCCGCCGTGCGGGGCAGGCGAGGTGGCGCCGAAGGCCGCGACCAGCGCGCCGGTGGTGGCGCTGCCGACCATCAGCGACGGGATGATCCGGAACGGGTCGCCCGCGGCGAACGGGATCGCGCCCTCGGTGATGAACGACAGCCCGAGCAGCCAGCCGGCCTGGCCCGCCTGCCGCTCCGCCGGGGTGAACCGGTTGCGGCGCACCAGGGTGGCCAGCGCCAGCCCCAGCGGCGGCGTCATGCCTGCCGCCATCACCGCGGCCATGATCACGTAGTTGCCGCTGGCGAGCGCGGCCAGGCCGAAGGTGTAGGCCACCTTGTTCACCGGGCCGCCCATGTCGAAGGCCATCATCAGCCCGAGCAGGGCGCCGAGCACCCACGCGCTGCCGCCGGACAGGCCGGACAGCCAGTCGCTCAGGCCGGTCTGCGCGGCCGCGATCGGCTCGCCCACCACGACGACCATGAGGAACCCGACGACCAGCGTGGACACCAGCGGGATCACCACGACGGGCATCACCCCGGCCACCCCGCGCGGCACCTTCAGCTTCTTCAGGCCCAGCGTGACCGCGCCGGCCAGCAGACCGGACACGAGACCGCCGAGGAACCCGGCGCCGGTCGCGGTGGCGAGCAGGCCGCCCACGATGCCGGGCGCGATGCCCGGCCGGTCGGCCATGCCGAACGCGATGAACCCGGACAGGATCGGCACGAGCATCTCGAACGCCAGCGACCCGATCTTGAACAGCACCCCGGCGATCCCGGCCTGGCTCATCAGGTCGGACACGTTCTCGATGCCCGGGTAGGTGACGCCCTGGAAGTCGCCGCCGCCGACCTTGGCCGCGACCTCCGGGCCGCCGATCAGGAACGACAGTGCGATGAGGATCCCGCCCGCGGCGACGAAGGGGATCATGTAGGACACGCCGGTCATCAGCCACTGGCGCAACCGGGTGCCGAACCCCGCGGAAGCGTCCACCTTGGACGCCAGCTCGGGCGCGGACGGCGCGGCTGGGGCCGTGCCCTCCTCGGCGGCCTTGACGGCCTGCGCGATCAAGCCGGCCCCGTCGTTGATGGCGGCCTTGACCCCGGCCGTGACCGTGGGCTTGCCGGCGAACCGTTCCCGGTCCCGGACGTCGACGTCGGCGGCGAAGACCACGGCGTCGGCCTCGGCGATCCGGGCGGGGTCGAGCGGCGCGGACCCGGCCGCGCCCTGGGTTTCGACGAGCATCTCGTGCCCGGCGGCCTTCGCGGCCTGCTCCAGGGCCTCGGCGGCCATGTAGGTGTGCGCGATCCCGGTCGGGCACGACGTGACTGCCACGAACTTCATCGTCCGAGCACCTCCTGGCGGACGAGCTGGACGACGGCGTCCGCGTCGGGCGCGTCGAGCAGCGACTGGCGGAACGACTGGTGCACGAGGCGCCGGGCGAGCTGGGCGAGGATGGTCATGTGCTCCTCGCCGCCGCCTTCCGGGGCGGCGATGAGGAAGATCAGGCGGGCCGGGCCGTCGGAGGCGCCGAAGTCGACGCCGGCGGCGGACCGGCCGAAGGCCAGCGTCGGTTCGGTGACGAACGCCGAGCGGGCGTGCGGGATGCCGATGCCGCCTTCGATGCCGGTCGGCATCTGCTCCTCGCGCTTGCGGATGTCGGCGAGGAAGCCGTCCAGGTCGGTGACCCGGCCCGCGGCGACGAGCCGTCGCGCGAGCCCGGCGGTGACCTCGGCGCGGTCGGCGCCGGGGACGTCGAGGTCGACCAGATCGGCGGTGATGAGTTCGGCCATCGGTATCACTCCTTGAGTTCTCGGTCGGCGTCGACCGAAGGGTGGATCGTGACGCCGATGCGGGCGACATCGGCGGGTGCGGGCATCCGGCTGCCGGGCAGCGCCGCGGCGGCGGCGCCCCAGGCCAGCGCCCTGGCGAGGGCGTCCCGGCCGGCGCCGCCCGCGGCGAGGAACCCCGCGAGCAGCGCGTCACCGGCGCCGACGGTGCTGCGCGCGACCGGCACGGGCGCCTCCCCGTGCAGGGCGGCACCGTCGTCGACGAGCACCGCGCCGTCGGGCCCGAGGCTGGCCAGGACGGTCCGGGCGCCGCGCGACCGCAGCACCCCGGCCGCCACGACGGCGTCGCCGAGCGTGCGCACCGGCATCCCGGCGCACGCGGCCAGCTCCTCCCGGTTGGGTTTGACCAGGTCCGGCCCCTCGGCGAGGGACCGGTCGAGCGCCGAGCCGGACGAGTCGACCGCGACGCGCAACCCGGCCTCGTGACCGCGCCGGACCAACCGGGCGTAGGTGTCCCGCGGCGCGCCCGGCGGCAGGCTGCCGCAACCGGCGAGCCAGACCGTGCCGTCCTCGCACGCGCCGAGGGCCGCGTGCAGCAACGCTTCCGCGTCACCGTCGGAGCACAGCGGGCCGGGCAGGTTGAGCTTGGTGACCACGCCGTCCGGCTCGGCGAGGGTGATGTTGGTGCGGGTGTCGCCGCCGATGGGCACCTGCCGGACCGCGACCCCCTGCTCGTCGAGCAGTTCGGTGAGCCGCCGACCGTCGGCGCCGCCGGCGAACAGCACGGCCGCGGTCTTGCGACCGTGCGCGGCCAGCGCCCGCGCGACGTTGACGCCCTTGCCGCCGGGGTCCAACCGGGACGGTCCGGCGCGCAGGACTTCCCCGCGCCGCAGGGCATCCACCTCGACGGTGTGGTCGAGGCTGGGGTTGGGGGTGACGGTGACGATCACGCCGGCACCACCCCGAGTCCGGCCGGGCGCAACTCCTCCACTGACCCGGCGAGACGGTGGGACGGAGCGGCGCGCAGGACTTCAGCCCGCCAGGGGGAATCCGTCCCGACGGCGCGCTTGCGACCGTGCGCGGCCAGCGCCCGCGCGACGTTCACACCCTTGCCGCCGGGGTCCAGCCTGGACGGCCCGGCGCGCAGGACTTCCCCACGCCGCAGGGCATCCACCTCGACGGTGTGGTCGAGGCTGGGGTTGGGGGTGACGGTGACGATCACGCCGCCACCATCCCGAGGCCGGCCGGAGCGGCGCGCAGGACTTCCCCGCGCCGCAGGGCATCCGCGTCGACTGCGTGCTCGAGGTCGGGGCTGGGAATCACGGTGACGATCACGCCAGCACCACCTCGGGACCCGCCGCGCGCAGCTCCTCCGCAAGGCCGTCGTCCAGCCCGGTGTCGGTCACGAACTTGTCCACTTCGGACAGCTCGCCGAAGCGGGCGAGGCAGTCGTTGCCGACCTTGGTGTGGTCGGCGAGCACGACCGTGCGGCGGGCGGCGCGGATCATCGCGCGCTTGACCGCCGCCTCCCCGATGTCGGGCGTGGTGAGCCCGCGCTCGGCGGAGATGCCGTTGGTGCCGACGAACGCGACGTCGACGAAGGTGTCGGCGAGCGCGCGCAGCGTCCAGTCCTCCACCGCGGCGAGCGTGCGGCCGCGGACCCGGCCGCCCAGCAGCAGCACGGTGAGCTGCGGTCGGAGGGCCAGCTGCGGGACGACCGACACGGCGTTGGTCACCACCGTCAGCTCCCGGTCGGACGGCAGGATCTCGGCGAGCCGGGCCGTGGTGGTGCCCGCGTCGAGCAGGATCGCGCCCTCCTCGGGCACCTCGGCGAGAGCGGCCTTGGCGATGCGCTCCTTCTCGGCCGTCATCACCGCGTCGCGGTCGGCCAGGCCGGGCTCGAAGCCGAGCCGCTCGACCGGGATGGCCCCGCCGTGCACCCGGCGCAGCACCCCCTGGCGCTCCAGCACCGTCAGATCACGCCGCACGGTCTCCGTGGTGACCGCGAAGTTCGCGGCGAGCCACGACACGTCGACGCGGCCCAGGCTGCGGGCCCGCTCGACGATCTGCTGCTGACGCTCCTCTGCGTACATGTGGCTTCCTTGCCGTCGCCGTGTTGCTTTGTTTGGTTATATGTGGTTTCGAGTGGGGTTGTCAAGGCATGAAAAAACTCCCCGCCGCGGGGGCACCGCGGCGGGGAGTTCTGCCCAGCCGACTAGATGAGTAAGTCCTAACCCTGGGTGGTGTGTGGGGATGGGTGAAGGGTGTTCAAGATCAGTTTGTGAGGACCGACCTGAACACCCTTCTGACCGCACTGTACGTCAAGATCGATGACTATCTCGGTAAG